>JBDNFT010000957.1:0-4245 GCA_041689695.1 Planctomycetaceae bacterium
CCGTTACTCATGGCGCCCGATTGGAAATCGGTGTTGACCGATGGCGTAATTCCCAGACTGACGCTGTACGGACCGTTCTTTGGCGTTTCAAGTTCCAGATCAACACCCAATCGGAAGACATCGCTGGGCAGAGTCAGGTTACCGCTCGGACCGCTCCAGTTGCGCCAACCGAATTGATTGGTCCAGTTCAGAATCCAGCCGGGGGCCATCTGAGTTGTGTTGGTCAGATGGTAGTCAACACCCACAACACCCAATGATCCACCAACTCCGGGCGGCGCACCTTGAAGTCCGGTTTTCGGCAACCATGAGGCATTGATTCGATTACTCCAGCCAAACCGATAGGGCTGCGGAGGATTGGCTCCATAAGCGAAAGTACCCTGCGGCGGGATGCCCGCCTGATTTGGGCTGTATGGTCCATACGGCGAAACACCTGGCTGGCCAACAAAAGGGTCAGACGTGATCGGCGGTGCAAAGGCATTCCATGTTGTTGTGTCGTCATATAAAGGCAGCGTCAGATCGGGAGACGAAATGATCGGGCCATTCGATTGAGGGAAACTCAAATTCGATTCAGATGGCTGAAACGTACCAGTGGAAGGAATCGATCCGGCGTCAGGCGGAATCGGAACTCCACCATCCTGAAAGAGGTTCATCGCCGTCATCGTTGGTTCGTAGATCGAACCCTGCATTGGCATTGAGCCTTGCATTGCCATCGATCGCTGATACGCAGCACGCTGTTGCCGTTGAGCAATTCGCGGATTGCGATGGTACTGCGATGGCTGACCACCGTATTGGTATCCGCCGTAATTCTGTTGCGCACCGTAATCCTGAAATCCGCCATTCGCCTGCATTTGCGGAGGTCCGAATTGCGCGAATGAGATTTGCTGAGTTAATAGCAACAGAATTGCTGCGATCGCCAGGGAAGAAAACTTCTTCACAGGGTCACCTGCTGAGAGAGTGGAATTGAGCGAGATTTTTGAGTGGAGCTCGTTTGAGTCCATCATTTTCAGGCTGCGACACCCGAAGAAATCAGGTTGAGAGGAGTTAAATTGCCGCAGCTTGAGGGGAATTCCGAGAATGATGCGGATTCACGAAAATCACGTCAACACCAAGTCGGGCTCAGTGGCAGCCCGCAGCGTCTCGATTCGCAAATTTGCAGCAATTGCTGAACAACGTTCGGCTGAAACTGCCGCATAATTGAACGTGTGTATAGTTCGGCATTAAGGCACTGCGAGCAGAACGGAATTACCAATACCAGAGTATGCGCCCGGACAACCTCAATTAACTGACCATGATGAAGGATGCAGATTTGGGACAAATCTGCTTACGTAGTTCGACTTGTCCCAAGTCGAATTTCTCCGATGCGGCAGCAACATTTAGTAGAGCTGATTCTGCCGCTCGCCTTTGGACGCTTTTCGCTGGGATTGCATGAATCCGGATCGGGGTTGGCAAACACCGGCAGATTTCGCCTCTGGCATGCGACACCACGTAACCTGCGTTGTCGATGTATGCTGCAATCGTTCTCCTCAGCATCGTCGTGATATTGAGTTTAAGTTCTCAAATCCGGACTTCCGATACACCGAGGTGTAATGCCGCGCGGATTTCGTCTGCGCGCAGGGTGGGGATGACTGACAAAACATCCAGCGGGGGAACGCAGGGATGACTATGTTCAATCTTTTGAAATCGATACGGCATGGACTGAAGCGGTCTGCTTTGCCTGTTGTAATTGCTGGTACCGCAGCCGTGCTGTTTGTTGAATGCGTTAACGCCGAAGAACCACTGTTCACAAACGTGGGACGGTTCGAGATTCCTTTTGAGATGGAAACCGAGCCGGGCAAACGACCGCAAGGTTTTGCTGTCTTGTTCAGTTCACAGGATGGTGGACGCACCTGGGAAAAACTCAGCACCGTACCGGCTGTGAGTCAAGGCTTCACGTTTACAGCACCGCGCGATGGTCATTATTCGTTTGCAATTCGAACGACTGACGCTCAGGGAAATCTGCAGCAGGCGATTCAGGGCAGCGCACCGGAACTTGAAGTTATCGTTGATACCGTTTCCCCAGAAATTCAACTTGACCTCCGGGAGGGCAGCAACGGACAAGTCCTTGTGAATTGGGTGATCAAAGACGCCTCCGTCGCCGCGCAGTCTTTGAGCATTGAATTTGCGGATGGGACTGATGGCCGCTGTAAGCCTGTTCGATTTGTTCCTGCCGTCAATGGACAGGCTGCGATTCAGTGTGGCAGAAGTTCAGTCGTGTCCGTGCGAGCGGCCGTGAAGGACGTTGCAGGAAACCAGGGTGAGAAATCCTCCCAGTTGGTGCTGCGAAACAACGGAGTCGCGACGAATGCCGTTCCTTCAAATTCGTATTCTCAATCGAACGCGCCGGCTTTGGGGCCATCGCCTTTCGCTTCGACAAATTCTGTGGCCGAGCAGTCGTCAGGAATGAATGGACTGACTTTGCCTTCAAATTCAAACGGGACGTTCTTGCCCAACACTCCTTTTGCGGCGGCAGAAATACCGAAGATTCAGTCCGGTTCATCGACGAGCAGCATGTTTCAAATTCCAACGGCTTCCACTCAAACACCGTACTCAACAACGCCAGTCGCATCTTATGATCTGCCGACGCCAGGCATGATGAAAGAAGCGTCATATCAACCAACCACAGGAGCACAGGTGATTAAACACCACATCTTTGATCTTGAATATCAGGTCGACGATGTTGGCCCTTCGGGGATTAGCGCTGTGGAGCTGTTTGTAACGGAAGATGGCGGCCGGAACTGGTTTACCTACGGCAATGACGACGACCTGCGCAGCCCGGTCTTGATTGATACTCGGGGCGAAGGAACTTTTGGGTTTGTCGTACGAGTTCGCAATGGGCTCGGTTTTGCTGACGATCCGCCTCAGCCCGGTCAGGCACCGGAAATGGTGGTCACTGTGGACGAAAGTCTGCCCATCATTGAGCTGGCTCAGCCAACAATGCGGACGGATGGCTTTGGAACAATCCAGCTTTCATGGCAGGTTCGTGAAAAGAACCCTGCCGGCACGCCCGTGCGTCTTGAGTATGCGGCGGCACCAAATGGCCCTTGGACCCCGGTTTTTGACTGGCAATATGACCAAAGCAGCTACCAGTGGGGTGTACGGCCGGGAACGCCAAATCAGATGTATTTTCGTCTGTTGGCTCGCGATGCGGCTGGAAACGTCGCCAGTGCCCAAACGACACAGGCCGTCGTTGTGGACCTGCGCCGTCCGGTGGGGAGACTCCTGCGGGTTCAGGCGGTGTCTCAGCCTGGAATTCGCAACTAGAGCGGCTCTGCAAGGTTGGCGTCGAGGCGAAACAATCAGTATCCTGAGCGTAGATTTTCCTGGCTTCCAATCTACGCCTGCGCCACATGACCACTGCGAATGTTCCACATGACGATGCCTCGATCGAGCCCGAAGACTCGACGACCGACGTTGTTACGCCGGACGAGAACGACAATGCGAACGCGGATTCTGAGCTGAAAACGGACCTTTCTGTTCTGGATTCCCCGAAAATCGCACCCCGAGGCCGCGCGGTGAGATCCTCGAATAATAAGCCAGTCGCTGTTGTCACTGGTGCGGCTCGACGAGTAGGACGTGAAATCGCATTGGCGATGGCGGAACGAGGTCTCGGCGTTGTCGTCCACCACGGAACCTCAACTGTCGAAGCCGACGTGCTTGTCAATCGCATTCGCAGCCAGGGAGGCTCCGCAGTCGCTGTCAGTGCGGACTTGCGTGACCCACGGGCGGCAGCCGTGGCCGTCTTTGAAGCAGCAGCCGAATTGGGTGAAGTCACCACGCTGATCAACAGTGCCGCCGTGTTTCAGAACCGCGCCCTGCCCTGGATCGATCTTGATCACTGCAATGTTCTTTTGTCTGTGAATCTGCTTGCACCGATCTTCCTGTCGAAGCAATTTATTCGACAACTTGGCGAAGGCCAGCGCGGACACATCATCAACAGTCTGGACTGGCGCGCGCAGCGTCCGGGAGCTGATCATTTAGTCTATACGTCAACCAAAGCTGCGTTGTCCAGCGTGACCAAGTCACTTGCCCTGCAGCTTGCCCCGCTTATTCAAGTGAACGGGCTGGCTCCTGGTGCAATACTTCCGCCGGAGGATCGTACAAACTGGCACGAGCAGCGAGCCATTACTTCAATTCCTTTGAAACGTACGGGGTCACCGAAGGAATTAGTTGATGCGATCAACTTCCTGCTGGATTCAGATTTCATCA
>JBDNFT010000958.1:0-1319 GCA_041689695.1 Planctomycetaceae bacterium
GAAGTGCCTGCCGAAAATTAATGGGAAGAATTTCGTCCCCGGGAGTTTCTCCGAAAACTCGCTGAGCGAAATTGATTCTTTCAGGATTGCCTGAACAGCGTCTGAAGTTTCATCAACAACTTCGATAGTGATTGTTCCGCCCCGGAAGTTTTCGATCAGCTCCCCAAGCGTGGCACGTTCTGCCTTGAGCTGATAGGCGGTTGTCCGCAGTGAGTCTTGAGGAATCGAAGTCGCTGAATCTGACGCTACTGCGAACACCGCTTCCTGCAATATCGCATTCAGTCGTGCATGATTCAGCAACGTGGTTGTGATCGCGGCGTTAGATCCGTTCCACTTGATTTCAACATCTGGCAACTGACTCTGCCAGGTTTTGGCGACTGTCGGTCTGAACTTGCCGACGAGATACCGGTGTTCAAACGATTCATCGGGATCAATCGGGATAACTGTGAATTCAGCGGCATTGTCTGACACCTTGATTGTCAGGTCGAACTGATTAAGCACAACGGTTGCGAGTTCAACGAACGACAATTTTGGCAGGCGCCGTGCGGCCCAGACATCATGCGGAATGTCATTGGCATTCAGAATAATAGCGCCAACAAATGTGGCCTGATCCAGCAGCATTTGGCGCGGCTCTGCAAGTTCATCCCACGAGACATCGACCTTTGCAGTCAACCGTCGCAATGCTCCCGTGTCGATCTTCTTCCGCAGTGAATTCACTTGCTCGGCATTGCGAGAAAGCAGAATGGGAAGTCGATCAACTGCCATCGCCGGGCCGAGAAATGTAAAACTGTCGCTCACAAAAACTGCTGTATGAGGAATCCTGGCAGAAATCTGTTTAAGCACTTGAACTCGCGGTACGAAATCCGTTTCCACCTGGATGACCCGGTGAGGATCAATCCGGCGGTCTCGCAGGATGGCAACTTCGGACTGTTGCTGCAAATCTTCAAGCTGATTACCAAGTTCTGCGCCGATGCTGGACCATTTGATATTTTTAGCCATTGCGGCTTGAAGATCCTTACCGGTTTTGAAGGTTGCCTGTTGGTCCGACATACACACCAGGCAGGAAATCAGGATTGTCACCATGTTCAAGCAGTTCATTAGTGGGTGTATCCGCAACTGTCCTGCTCGAAATACCAAAAGCTCAAGCCGACATGTTCTCGCATTCTGCCACAAAATGGGGCTCAATGTCACGCCTGGGTTGATTCTGTGCCGTGATGTTCCAGAAGACGTCGGTTTCTGTAGTGATCCGGCCATGCGGTGAGTACGATGCAACGTAGCCGATCACCAATCGTAGGCAGGTTTCTCCGAAACCTGCACCA
>JBDNFT010000959.1:0-1927 GCA_041689695.1 Planctomycetaceae bacterium
CATTCTTGCCGACGAGCCAACGGGAAATCTGGATTCAAAGACCGAACACGAAATCATGGAAATTCTGCTGAAGCTAAACCGCGAGGGAAGAACCATCATCATGGTGACTCACGAACCGGGCGTCGCTAAATTGGCGAAACGGCAGATCCACATGAAGGACGGTGTTGTCGCGGGTGAAGGCATCTTTCCTGGATAGTCCTCAATATGATGAATCTTCTCCGAACAATCGAACTCGCTCTCAAGAGCCTGATGCTGCACAAGTTGCGGTCCGGGCTGACCATGCTGGGAATCGTCTTCGGCGTGTTCTCCGTGATCGCGATGCTGGCGATCGGCGAAGGTGCCAGCCAGCAGGCTCAGGAACAGGTGCTGAAGCTTGGGGCCACTAACATCATCGTCCGCAGCGTCAAACCGCCACGCGAGAACGCCAGCAATCAGGCATCGAATTCATTCGTGCTGCGTTATGGCCTGCTGCGTTCTGACTTTGAACTGTTGTCGAAAACGATTCCAACTGTGGAGCAGGCGATACCAATTCGCGAGGTCTCAAAGCCCTGCCGTTATCTGCATCGTGAAATGAATTGCCGCATCGTCGGCTGTACGCCGGATTATCGTGACGTCAATCACCTGAATATGGCTCAGGGACGATTCATCAGTGATGAAGACCGCCGTAAGAAGGACAACGTCGCGGTTCTGGCCGCCGGTGCAGCGCAGACGCTGTTTCAGTACGAAGACCCGATCGGCAAGACTGTCAAAGTTTCCGACAAACGCTACATGATCGTGGGCGTCACGGAATCGCGGGAGGCGAGTGCTGCGATTGGCGGCAGTATGTCAGGACAGGATTACAACAACGACATCTATATTCCGCTGGAAACAATGCAGGCTCGCATGGGTGACTTAGACGTCGATCGTCGGACGGGCTCATTCAGTGCGGAACAAGTGGAATTGAACCAGATTACGCTTCGAATCAAAGACAAAGATCAAGTCGTCGCCACAGCGGCCGTGATTCGCGAAAGCCTGGCTCTCAATCACAAGGATACAACACAATACAGCATCGTTGTGCCACAGGAATTGCTGAAACAAGCCGAACAAATCAAAGTCATTTTCAATGTGGTTTTGGGATCGATTGCCGCCATCAGTCTGATTGTGGGCGGTATCGGAATTATGAATATCATGCTCGCGACCGTGACAGAGCGCACGCGAGAAATCGGTATTCGTCGTGCGCTGGGAGCAAAACAGAGTGACATCACAGCGCAGTTTCTGACTGAAACTATGGTGCTGGCGGGAAGCGGTGGCTTGATCGGCGTGGTTCTGGGGCTGTTGACCCCGCTCGCGTTCGAAGGTATGAAAAAACTCGCGGTCAATTTCATGTTTGACGGTGGTGAGGCAACGTCCGAGGTCGGCACAATGTTTCTGAGTCTGTCGCCTCAGATTGTGTGGAGCAGCCTGCCGCTGGCTTTCGGGATTTCCGTTGGCATCGGTATTATTTTCGGACTGTACCCAGCTCGCGCAGCAGCGCGGATGGACCCTATTGAAGCGCTGCGACACGAGTAAGTTGCATCTGACTGCTCGTGCTGTTGCGACTACGCCAGCACGTCTTTCGCCACCGTACCTTCAACATCGGTCAGCCTGCGTTCCAGACCGTTGTAATAGAACGTCAGGCGTTCATGATCAAGACCCAGCAGGTGTAAAATCGTGGCATGGAAGTCGTGGACGGTCATGATGTTTTCCACGGCTTTGTAGCCGAAGTCGTCAGTGGCTCCATAACTGAACGGAGCTTTTACCCCCGCACCCGCCATCCAGCACGTGAAGCCTTCGGGATTGTGATCTCGCCCACTGGCCCCTTTTTGAAACGTCGGCATGCGGCCGAATTCCGTACACCAGACGACGAGCGTGTCCTTCAGTAAGCCACGCTGCTTGAGGTCCTTGATGA
>JBDNFT010000960.1:0-1504 GCA_041689695.1 Planctomycetaceae bacterium
CATCCCACGGGAGCCGCCGGAAAACGCATCGTTTCCGGTGAGGGAAAGCAAGGCCGTCAATACGGAGTCGAACTTGCTCAGCGTGGATACGTCGTGATCGCGCCGGACTATCCGTCGTTTGGGCAGTACGACAAATATGATTTTGCGAACGACAACTACGTTTCCGGCACGATGAAGGGAATCGTCAATCATCGCCGATGTGTGGATTTTCTGTCAGCGCTGAGTTTCGTAGATGCAGATCGAATTGGAGTCATCGGTCATTCGCTCGGCGGTCACAATGCCATCTTTCTGGGCGCGTTTGATCCGCGACTGAAAGTCATTGTGTCCAGTTGCGGCTGGTGTCCGTTTCACGATTACTACGGCGGTGACATCAAAGGCTGGACAAGCGACCGCTACATGCCGCGTCTTCGCGATGTTTATGAACTGAATCCGGACAAGGTGCCGTTTGATTTCTATGAGTTGATTGCCGCATTGGCACCGCGAACCTTTGTTTCAGTGTCTCCGGTACGTGATGCCAATTTCGATATCAATGGCGTGAAGAAGGCGATCCCGGTTGCGGGTTCCATCTATTCGCTGTTCAAAGCTCGCGAAGAGTTGATCCTGCTGACGCCGGACTGTGAGCATGATTTTCCAACGGACATGCGACTACAGTCTTACAATGTGATGGATCGGGTTCTCAAGCATACACCTGATGAATTCGAACCTGACTTCGCCGCAGAATTGCCGCGTATTCCAGCGCGATCGCCAGCGGAAGCAATGGCGTCGTTTCAGGTGATTGACGGCTATGAACTTCAACAAACTGCAGCGGAGCCACTGCTGACCGATCCCGTGGCAATGTCGTTTGATGCCGATGGGCGTTTGTTCGTCGCTGAAATGAACGATTATTCAGAACAGGCGACCGAACATCTAGGCCGCGTGCGTGTGCTGATCGATACCGACGACGATGGAAATTTTGACGAAAGCCATCTTTTCGCCGAAGGACTCAGTTGGCCCACCGCCATCATCTGTGCCAATGGCGGCGTATTTGTTGCCGCCGCGCCGGATATTTTCTTCCTGAAAGATACCGATGGCGACATGAAGGCGGATATCAACGAATTGGTCTTCACTGGTTTCAATCGCAACAACGTGCAGGGGCTGATCAATAGTTTTCACTGGGGACCGGACAATCGAATTTACGGTTCGGCCAGCACTGTTGGCGGTTCGATCACGTGTCCAAAGCATCCTGATCGCCCGGCACTGGAATGTCGCGGCCGAGACTTTTCGTTCGATTCGAAGACGCTGGAGCTTCGCACTGAGACCGGCGGCGGACAGCACGGGATGTGCTTCGACAATTGGGGCCATCGCTTCGTAAGCGCGAACAGTGATCACGCTCAGATGATTGTTTACGATGATAAGTATCTTTCACGTTCGCCACTTCCATCCGCCGCGCCGGCACGAGTCAGCATTGCGGTTGACGGCAGCCAGGCGCCGGTGTTTCGCAACAGTCCTGTTTAGCCATGGCGAA
>JBDNFT010000961.1:0-2885 GCA_041689695.1 Planctomycetaceae bacterium
CGTCAAGCGTTGCTTCCCGTTCAGAGCATGGCTGTCGCGGCTGGTGAGATCGATACTCCGGAGACTCGTCGACGGGGAATCGATGGAGTTGGTCTGGGCCTTTCAATTGCCAAACGGTTGGCAGAAGTATTTGGCGGCGATCTGACGGTCGAGAGTCAACGGCAGCATGGCAGTTGCTTCACGCTCACGTTCCCGAAACTTGTGGTCACTTGAGACAGCGGATTGAGCCACCGACAGACGATGAAGAACAACCGGCGTCCGAGCATGAGTTAGAAGCAATCAAAGTCGATCTTTGACAAATCCCCTCACACATCACGAAAACTCGCAGGCACCAAAGTCGCCTCACCATTCGGGGATTCAATCCGGCGGTGACGTTGCAACCAACGTGCGACCAGCCAGCACAGAAGTGACCACGTGAGTCCGGCCATCCAGCCTGCAAGCACATCAGTCGGATAGTGGACGCCCAAATAGACTCGGCTGACTCCCACAATCACAGTCAGCAGCACCGCCACACCAAGCACGTATACTTTCACCGCCGTTCGGGTGGCCGAAGCGGCCAGCAACGCGCCCAATGTCAGATAGATGACCGCTGCCAGCATCGAGTGGCCACTCGGGAAACTACTTGTAGAAACAATCGAAAGATGCGGAACGATGTCCGGTCGGGGGCGGCTGAACAGGTACTTCAAACTGCTGCTGACTAAGGTTCCGCCGGCCGCCGATGTCATCAGCAGCCACATCATCTGCGTTTTGCCATCAATCCAGAGGTAACCACTGATTGCGAGAGTGAACAAAACGAGCGCGCCAATCCCACCAAACGCAGTCGCGTCGCGCCCCATTTCTTGCATCCAACTCGGTCCGATTGGAATTGATGGGTCGTCCACCTGCCGCATGGAACGAACGGCCCATCGATCGAAGGCCTGCGTATCACCTTCGATTACTTCGTCGGCAATCTTGATGAAGGCCCACGTCGCACTCACCAAAATTAAGAGTATGACAAGCAGCATCGGCTCGCATCCTCGAAGCCATCGAAGAACTCGTTGGAAATCGCTCGCGAGTTTGTGTCTCATTTGTCTGGCCAGAAATTCGTTACAAGGAAATAAACGACACCCGAAAACGTGAGTAGTCAAATCAGAACAATGATCGCTCCCGCGATCCTGTTTACTTTCGGCCACTCTTGTCCACTTGCTCGTCGGCGACAGTCTTCGATGACATCATCAGGGATCAGCTTGCGGGCCAGCAGGATTCCCAACGGCAACAGGATCAGATCGTCGAGGTAGCCTAAGACGGGAATCGGATCGGGGATCAAGTCGATGGGACTGAGTGCGTAGGCGACATTGAGTCCAACGACCAGCTTGGCGTACCAAGGCGTTCGCGGATCGCGGCAGGCTAAGTAAAGTGCCAGGATCTCGCGTTTTAGCGAGCGCACCCATTCCTTCCATTGACTCATTGAGATTCCTCTATCGGACACGCTATCCCAACCGTCGTGCCGCCGCCAAGTGTGCTTTCAATGGCGATTTCCGCAGCCCGTTGCGTGCTCACATTTTTCACAACAAATTTCAAACCCCCCAGTGTTTTCCGCACTTTTCCGCGATTGAGTGTGAGGTTATTCCCTGTCCGCCAAGTCCCGAGCGTGACAGGTGATTCCATTCTGCGTTACTCGTGGAATGTAGATTAACCCCCGTTTTTACGCATGATAAGGAAATGTTTTATTATCGCGTGTGGAAAAACGCCTGTACGATTCAACTTTCCAGGAGGAATAAATCGACTCACATTTTCAGGGAGGCCATCGTCATGGTTGATGTCATCTGTCAAAGTTTTTTTCGCAACCCAGTCATGTTCAGCAGTGAAGATATGAAGCGCTGCGAGCGATCTTTCGCGACGAGAGATCACAACGTGAAGTTGCTGAAACATTCGGTTATCAATACCACTCACTGCGACAGATGGTGAGTGAATTTCGGCGGTCGTGTCATGTGGTCGATGACTCCACAGATTCCCCCTTTTTCGAAGCTCGGCAGTGGGACGTCGAGCGGCCAATTCTGACGGAATCGCCGTTGTCTCGATCCGTTCGTGAAGCATTGTGGAACGCACTTGCCGCGCCGTCGCCATGACTTCCGCAATCGGTGCCAGCCCCCGATGGGCAATGAGATATCCAGCAAAACTGCTGGCGACTAAGGCAACAAAAAGCACTGCCAGCAACGTCAATTGATAATTCGCCACCAGTTACTGTCGCTGCACGCGGTCCAAAGCGACATGGATCGTGCCGACATTCTGAGGGAGGCCTCTGAAGTATGCCGAAAGTAGTCGAAAAGGTGTGCCATCGGTGGCAGGCCGATCAGTACCGCTTGTAAGCAGAGTGGTATCCTTTGGTTCCGGAAACAAGTCGATCGGCAGTCGGCCGTTCATGCCAGGTGTCTCGACGATAATTCCGCCATCAACGTCGAGTAGTCGAACATAAACTTGAGCAAAGCGTCGTGCTTCCGCTTCCCACTTAATCTCCTGTTGTATCGCGTCACGCTCTCTTGAACGTTGTCCCACCAAGTCAAAAATGATGTGGACTTCGTCAACAAGAAATTGATCGTCCTGCCGATCCAGATTTGTCACCAAGGCTCAATATAGAATCGCCGTGGCGGCGAACACAATCACGACCGATGAGCACGAGTACCACAGGGTCAGACGTGTGGCGAGTGACGGAGCGGCCTTGAGTTTGGAAAAGTTGCTCGTCATAGCTTCAAGATCGCTCTTCGAGGACGTAGCCAACTCCACGCACTGTGTGGATCAATTTGATGCTGTAAGGATCATCGACTTTCGCTCGCAATCGACGAATATGCACATCCACGACGTTCGTGTTGCTGTCAAAGTTCATGTCCCACACCTGTTCGGCGATC
>JBDNFT010000962.1:0-2268 GCA_041689695.1 Planctomycetaceae bacterium
CATTTGCGGAATCTGCGGCCGCGATTGCTTCAGCCGCCTCGATCTGCCGAACCGTAACCTCATTGTTTAGGTCGGTAATGATTCCGTTGTCGTAAATCGATTTGGCTCCGAGCGCGACAACGCAGAGCATTGCCGTGAGGGCTGCCCACTTCGCGCCGGAACGAATCCGTCTGGCCCGTGAAAGTCGCTTTGACAACGTCACGAATTCATCGTCGGTCTCCTGAGATGCCACTTGCAGCCCGAGTGCGTAATCACCCCTGAATTCGGCCAGTTGTGCGTACTGCAGTCGCGTCGTGCGCAGCTCAGTACGGGCTACCGGGTTTTGCGGCCATGTTCGCAGAGCTTCCTCGAACAGCGCGGATGCCGTCTGGTAAGTGTTGTAGTCGCGGGGCTTGACTGACTTAGTCTGAACCAGTTCAATCGCCCGCGCACTCAGTCGGCGGCTCTCTTCATGACGTTGATAATTGCGGACGCAGAACTGAAATTCCTGGACGCTGCCAAACCGCTCGTCCGGATCCGTTCGCATCGCCTTGGTTGCGACGTCGATCAGTTCGCCGGTGATCTCTGTCGATCGAATCCTGTTTTCCCGCAGTACGTTGTCGATGGTTTTCCAAACATCACTGCGATCCTTGCCCTGGACTCTTGGAAATTCGTGCGGTGGATCACCGGTAACCACCTCGAACAGGATCGCACCCAGCAGATAAATGTCGCTGCATTCCCCGATGGCCTCAGGCGGGCCTGCCCACAATTCTGGTGACATGTATGCTGGCGTTCCGGCTCCAAAAGAAGCGACCGGCGAGCGAAAGGTTTTTTCCGCCGCGTGTGGCGCCGGCACCGCTAGGCCCCAGTCAAGTACCAGCACTTCGCCGAATTCCCCAAGCATAACATTTTCGGGTTTCAGGTCTCGGTTGATAACCCCGTGATGATGGGCGAACGCGACAGCGTCACAGGCTTTGTGAAGCACGCTGAGATTTTCTTCCAGCGACATTTCCTTAATCAGTTTATTCCATGGAGTGCCGTGGACCTGTTTCATCACATAATACGGCACCCCTTCTTCAGTCTCAGCCAGCTCATGAATCGGGATAATGTTGGGATGGACGAGGTTGGCGGTGACCAGCGCTTCCGAGAGAAACATCTCCCGCTTCTGTCGATCAGACTGCGACATGGCTCTGGCAGATTTTGATCTTCCAACGGTTCCGGAAATTAACGTTCCAGCGCCCTTCAGAGTCTTAATCGCCAACTGTCGGTTGAGCGATTTCTGCCTGGCGACGTAGACAATTCCCATTCCACCTTCAGCCAGCTTTTCGATGACCTCAAAGTCCGAATATTCCGCCGCCTCAGCCTGCCCCATGCCTGAGACAGGACGAACCCGCATCGAGATGAGTTCATCGAGATGAGAGTCGTCGTTCGTCTTCCATATTTGAGATGTGACCCGGCTGTTGGCTGCGGACTGCGAAGATCCACTTCCTGAGCGACTCCCGTCGATGGGTCGCGTCTTTTTCGGAGTCAGAGGATCTGTAGAGTTCAGATTTCTGTTTGCATTCGCTAGCGGATTTCCGGATTCCCCCACAATCGTCGCATCCAGGCCAGAACTCTGTTCATCGAACTTCGTTCCGGAAGAGGAACCATCGGCGGATGAAGACTTCCTGCCGCCCGACGAGCTGACTTTCTGATCAGCCGACGCGCCCTCGGTTAAATCGTCGTCGGCTTCACTCCCCATCACATCGTCGCCGGACGGGACATAGGTGGCGTCGGCGTTAACAGCACTCCCCGCATTCGCTGTTTTCTTCCCTGGGGAATCGGCTTCATCCGCACCCGTTGACTCGCCAATAGATGTCACATCCGCGTCGTATTTGTCATCCGACTGCGGAGCGTCATCGTCTTCCGTCTGCTTGCCTGGAATAAAGGTCGCGTTGACATCGATCGCGACGCCGGAATCATCAGAATCTGGAGAATCAGCATCTTCCTGAGATACGGGTAACACTGTGGCTGCGGTGTCAACGTCTGCCTGATCCGCTTCGTTTGCGTCACCATCGACCGAGGTGCTGGACAGCTTTGCATCATCGTCCATTGGCGACGGTGCGGAAGTATTTGACTTGTCAGTCATGAGAGTAACCTTAAACTCCAACGATCAGCCAATAACCAATTTTCAGTGAAAATCAAAAAGTCGACCACAGCGGAGTCTCACGAGTGCCTGCGAACAAATCGTGCCGCCCGAGTCAGTTTCCTGTCGTCCGCGCCGGATTCACGCAGACGACTGCGAAATCG
>JBDNFT010000963.1:0-3436 GCA_041689695.1 Planctomycetaceae bacterium
CACGATGCGTACCTGCAAGATGGGCAACAGCTACGAAGCTGCCAACAAGCAATTCACCGTTCGCAAGGATGCCACGAAACGTGGTGGCGACGACGAATCCGGCAGCACATGGCATGGCGCACAAGTGTTGAACTATCTGAATGATCGTGAGGCCAATGCTGACAAAGATCCGTTTCTGATCTACTTTGGTTTCTCGCATCCGCATGACACACGCGATGGCACTCCGGAGTTACTCGCAAAATATGGCGCTGTGAATCATGCGGACCCGGCGACTCTGCCGCCGGCAAATCCAAACGCACCAGCGTTGCCGATTAACTATTTGCCAAAACATCCGTTTGATCATGGTCATCCTGGGCTGCGTGACGAAGTTGACGTGAGCGGCGTATGGAAGAACCGCGATGAACGCACGATTCGCAATGAACTCGGGCGAGAATTTGCGTGCAGCGAAAACATCGATATCCAGATTGATCGAGTTCTAAAAAAACTTGAGGCCATGGGAGAACTCGACAACACATATATCTTCTATACATCAGATCATGGCATGGCGATCGGGCGACATGGTTTGCAGGGCAAACAGAATCTCTATCAGCACACATGGCGCGTTCCGCTGATCGTGAAAGGACCTGGCATCAAGGCCGGTTTCCGCGCGGAAGGCAATGTTTACTTGCTCGATATGTTGGCGACGTTGTGCGATGTCACGGGCGTTCCTTCTCCGGAATCAAACGAAGGGTCGAGCTTCAAATCAGTTCTGCTTGGCACGCAGGAGAAGATTCGCGATGTGCTCTATGGCGTGTACAACGGTGGCACGAAACCAGGCATGCGGTGCGTAAAAAAGGGCGACTGGAAGCTGATTAAGTACGACGTGCTTGATGGTAAGGTGCAGGAGACGCAACTGTTCAATCTCAAAGACAACCCACATGAGTTCTTAGCCGAACACCACGACTCGGCTGTGGCGAAGCTGTCGCATTCGAACCCCACGGCGTCTCAAGTCAATCTCGCAAATGATCCGAAATACGCGGACAAGCTGACTGAAATGGAAGCTTTGCTGTTAGCCGAAATGCGGCGACTTAATGATCCGTGGAGACTTTGGAATCAGCCCAATGATGGTGTAAAATCAGCAGAGTAAAATTGCAGGACGGGACTCCAGTCCCGTCCTGACGTAAATCCATTCAACTCACTATCTTGCACAGTTGTATCCGCCGAACCCGTATAGCAATGCAGATTGCGGGAAACTTAAGGCGGAGCCTCCAGGGCAGTGCGTTCCAGGGCTGGAGCCTTGGAACGAGGCGAAAAGACCGAAAATGAAACGACGTTTTTCTATGAAACTGCGATTTTGCTTTCTCGCGTTAATTGCGTTTGTTCCGCTACCACTCGCCGCGTTCGCTGAGGAACATAAAATCCCGGCG
The DNA here is from genome assembly GCA_041689695.1 of Planctomycetaceae bacterium. Classification (GTDB taxonomy): domain Bacteria; phylum Planctomycetota; class Planctomycetia; order Planctomycetales; family Planctomycetaceae; genus SXXK01. The sequence goes on from JBDNFT010000963.1 coordinate 1,407, forward strand.
TGTACTGCGTATATGTTGCCCAATCCTGAGTCTGCTCGTATTTCAGAAGAGCACGGCGTCACCAAGTGGATCGATGCGACTCAAACGGTTAACTGGTACGGCAGGTTCAAATCGGCAGCCGAATTGACAGCGAAAGTCGAATTGCGATTGCCCGCAGGAGTCACCTCACAACTGCAACTGACGGTTGACGGCAAGTCCCACAAAACAACAGCGACTGGCAAAGGCAATGACCAACTTGTCACAGTAGACTTCGGTCAATTTGAAATCAGCGGTGCTGGCTATCAGAAATTCGAACTGAGGTCACTCAACGAAACAGGGAAACCCGTCGGAGAAATCAACGCTTTGATCATTGATGGTCCGGCAACCGCAGGTGTTCATTTCAATCTGAAGGAACGCCGAAATGCCGCGTCAGTGCATCTGGCCTATCCAGTACCAGCGGGTACTGATGTTGAAGCCTTCTACTGTGAAGTGACGGCCGTCGAAGATCCGACGACTACTTTTTACATGGCGTGCGGCTGGCATCGAGGTTACTTTGGGATGCAGGTGAACAGCCCTGCCGAACGACGTATCATTTTCAGCGTGTGGGACAGCGGCAACGAAGGCATCGATCGCAAGAAGGTTGCCGACGAAGATCGCGTCCAGTTGAATGGCAAAGGCGAAGGCGTTTATTCAGGTGATTTCGGCAATGAAGGCACCGGCGGGCATAGTCATCTGAAGTACATGTGGAAGACGGGTGAAAAGCAGCGATTCATTGTCACCGCAGAGCCGACTGACAAAACGCATACCGATTTTTCCGGTTATTGGTTTCATCCCGAACACAAAAAGTGGATGCTCATCTCATCCTGGCGTGCCCCTAAAGAAGGAGGTCGCATAAGGGGACTGCACAGTTTCAGTGAAAACTTTGGCGGCAGCAATGGACACCTGCTCCGCAAAGCACGCTACGGCAATCAATGGATTCGAACGCCTGACGGGGCATGGGAGGAACTCACCACTGCAAAATTCAGCCATGATCCCACGGGCAAATCCGATCGTTTTGATCGATTCATGGGGGTGGAGGATGCTGAGTTCTTTTTGAGTCACGGCGGTTTTGTGGATGGCTCTACGGAATTCGGAATTCCATTTGAACGTGCTGCCACCAATGCTCCCCCGGACATTTTAGAGTTGCCGAAGCCATCCCTGAATTAGGCAACCCTTAGGGATCTATCATGTGAATTGGCATATTTCCATAAATCCAGGCAGAACGATTCTGAACGCCGAGCATTGTTGATAAAGATTCAATAACCTGATGACAGGCTCGATGTTATAGTTCGGCAGTCGAGCGCTGAAACGTGATTGTTCAACCGGGCGGTAGGTGATGGTGGATTCACAAACGACAGTGCTCGTCGCGGAAGACAGCAAGACGCAGTCTGTGCTGATTCGATCGCTGCTTGAAAAGGCGGGATTCAATACCGTCACTGCAGTGAATGGACGGGAAGCATTGCAGATGATCAAGAACATGCCACCGGATGTGGTGATCACTGATCTCAACATGCCGGAAATGAATGGACTTGAGCTGGTGGAAGCGGTGCATGCCGATTTCCCGAACATTCCAGTGATTCTGGCGACAGGCGTGGGAAGCGAAGAGATTGCGGCCGAGGCCCTGCGAAAAGGCGCAGCAAGCTATGTTCCCAAGCGGAATCTGAAAGACCTTATTCCAACACTCCAGAGACTGCTGGCGGTAGCGCACGCGGATCGCGCGAGTGCGCAGTTGTCTGCGTGTGCGACATTCAGCGAGGTGCAGTTCGATCTGCCCAGTGATGGTTCACTGGCTGCTCCATTAGTGGCTCAGATTAAACGCATGGTAGAACGTTTCAATCTACGCGACGGCAGTGGCGCGATGCGGGTCGCCATGGCATTGGATGAAGCACTGCAGAATGCCATGATTCATGGCAATCTGGAAGTCTCTTCAAAGCTGCGCGAGGGCGATGATCCGAACGCTTACGACGCTCTGGCGAGTGAGCGTCGCCAGCAGCTTCCTTACAGAGACCGTC
>JBDNFT010000964.1:0-1835 GCA_041689695.1 Planctomycetaceae bacterium
ATTTCCGGGCCAGTGAGCGGCGATCAGAGTCTGCATGGCCTCCGGGGCAACCTGTCGGGATGTTCGATTATGACGCTGACAGAAGTGCCGCAGGAAGTGTTCGACCAGCAAAGGAATGTCGTCTCGGCGCTGCCGCAGCGAAGGCACCTGGATTGGTACGACGTTCAGACGGTAGTACAAGTCCTCCCGAAATGTCCCATCGTCGATCAAATCCTGAACAGATGTGTTGGTCGCCGACAATATGCGAACATCCGTGTGCAGTAATTCCTCGCCACCGACGCGGGTCAGTTGCCGCGTTTCCAAAACGCGCAGCAGATCGACCTGGCTTTTTGCCGACATCTCTGTCACTTCGTCCAGAAATAATGTGCCGCGATTCGCCTGTTCAAAGCACCCGGGTTTTTGTCGTGAGGCCCCGCTGAATGAACCTTTTTCATGTCCGAAGAGTTCGCTTTCCAGCAATGTTTCGGGCAAGGCACCCAGGTTGACCGCCAGAAACGGACCCGCACTGCGATCGCTTAAGTTGTGTAACGCACGTGCAATCAGTTCCTTTCCCGTCCCGCTTTCCCCGTGAATCATGACGGTCGCGTCGGTATTGGCCACTTGCCGGATCTGGTGAAAGACCTCCTGCATCGCAGTGCAGTTTTCAATGATATTGGAAATCTCACCGGCGTTCGCCAGTTGACTGCGGAGGCTGCGATTTTCAAGTTGCAATTGATAGTGTTCGCGGGCCTTGCGTACCTGCTGCCGAACGAGATTCAGGTCCAGCGGTTTCGCAATGAAATCGAAGGCTCCAGCACGTATCGCCTCAACGGCCGTTTCCACACAGTTCCGTGCGCGGTGATGACAATCACAGCGGTCTGAGGCCGTGCAAACAGCATCTTTCGCATCAGCTCAATGCCGCCCATACTGCATTGCAAGCGGACATCGGCAATCACAAGCTGGTACTCGTGCTTTCCGAACATTGTCAGCGCTTAGTCGGAATCATTTGCCGTGTCTATCGAATCGGCTTCACTGATGAGCCCTTTCGCCAGGCCCGAGCGAATGTTGGGATCGTCATCAACAATCAGAACATCGAAACTGGAATTGGTCATGCAGGCTCTTCCAGCGGCAGAAGGATTGTAAACGCAGTGCCAGCTTGGTTTTCATATTCTTCACCGGTGCGAAAATCTATGCTGCCGCCGTGTTGCTGAACAATCTTGTGGCAAAGCGCCAGTCCCATGCCCGTGCCATCGGGACGGGTCCGCCAGCACGGTTCCCAGAGGTTTCGCAGGAAGATTAAAAACGATGGCTATCTTCTGTGATTCAGCCTGAGGCCGCAACAGACGTACAAGTTTTTGGATGAGCAGCCCAACCACTACCGGGGTACGCCCGAGTTCATGCACGGAAGCATAGTTGCGAAAACCATCCAGCACATTGCTGATACGATTGACTTCGGTATGCAGTATATCAAGCATCTCATTGACCTCGGGATGTGGCAGTTCCACGGCCAACCTTTCCCGTAGAAGCTGAATGTGCAACGACAAAGCGCTGAGCGGATTTTTGATTTCGTGTTGTAGGCCAGCGGCCAATGAACCAAGACCAATGTATCGTTCCATACGAGGCAGCCGTTCTTCAAGCAATGCTTTTTGAGTCACGTCGCGAACGTAAACGACCGTACCGATATCTTCTTTTTGCTGACTTCTCAGAATTGTGCAGCTCACACGTAAAGTTTTTTTGTGGCCTTGATGAGTCACACAATAATCTCTGTCCCGAACTGTGCGATGTGTTGAATTCACTTCTTTTCAAATTGATCCCAACAGTGCGTGCGAGTGATCGATATCTGAGAGGTATCGACC
>JBDNFT010000965.1:0-7017 GCA_041689695.1 Planctomycetaceae bacterium
GGATGCAGATTGCCGTCGCCCGCATGAAAGACATTCACTGCCGCAAATCCCGCTGCGTCGGCTTCGTCATAGACCAGTTGCAGAAGTTCAGCAAGAGCACGCTTGGGAATCACGGCATCCTGAACCAGGAAGTCCGGGCTGATCTGCCCCATCAAACCGCCCGCCACTTTGCGAGCCTTCCAGAGTCCCTTTCGTTTTTCTTCGTCGTCGCTGTATTCAACACTCAACGCGGCAGCCTCGTTAAGCAACGCTGCCACAGCCCTTGCGCGAGCATCGACCAGCACTGTTGGCCCGTCGATCTCGGTGACGAGCAGGAACACATCTTTCGGGAGACCGACAGCCATTGGACTATTTTCCACCATCGCCACACAGCGCGGATCCATGAGTTCAATCGCGACGGGAAACGATGCATGAACAGCCAATGCGTGAATTGCTTTCTCAGCCGACTGCAAATCCGAAAACGTCGCGCGGTACGTCCAGACCTTTTCGGGGCGAGGCAACAGCCGCAGCCAGAAGCGAGTGAACGCGCCAAGCGTCCCTTCGGATCCGACCATTAAGCGTTTCCAGTCATCTCGCCAGTCGCCGCGTCCGCCTGCTGGTCCGCCAAAGCGATGCACGCTGCCGTCGAGCATGACCACTTCCAGGCCCAGCACATAGTTACTGGTCACGCCGTAACGGAAACAATGCGCACCTCCGGCGTTCATCGCAACGTTTCCGCCCAGCGTGCAAACCGGACCGCTCGACGGATCCGGCGGATAAAACAAACCATAGGGCAGCAATGCAGCATCAAGCTGATTGAGTACAACGCTGCATTCGACTTCACACCAATAGCCATCACGCGAGACGTGCCGTACATGCTTCAACGCCGAAGTATGCACAACAATTCCACCATGAGCCGCAACTGGTCCTCCGGACAATGATGTGCCGGCACCGCGAATTGTGACCGGAACATTCATTTCGCGTGAGTCGCGCAGCAGTTGCACGAGTTCGTCGGCATCCGCAGGAATTACGACTGCATCGGGGCGAAAGGTTTTGTAACCAAGTCCGTCGGCATCGTATCCGGCGAGCTGAGCTGGTGACGTCAAGACACGGCCTCGACGAATCGAGCGGTTTAGCAGTGCCGTCAGATTCCTGGAACTCATTGGTTGGCCTTCTGCGGCTCGGTACGACCACCAATGTAGCCATCACGCTCCGCCGTGATGAGCCCTGATCTGTCACTTACATCAGCCAAAGCAGCATCGTCCGAATGGTCACGCTGCGAATTTGGAACGGGCGTTCTTGAAACGCGTGGCGATCCTGTGGGCTCGTCACGGCGGAGCGTGACGGCTACATTTTCACTCGACCTCAAATCGCGAAGAATTTGATTCAATGGCGTTATGTTCCTTTGGATGGCTTCGTCTTTCCCGTTGCCAATCGCATTTCTTTCGCAAACGCGCCGACACTGGCTGCGGCCGCCGCACTGTCTTTCGCCTCAGCCATTCTGCGCACAATTGCCGAACCGACAATGATTCCGTCAGCAACACCTTCCAGTGCTGAAACTTGTTCCGGGCTGCTGATGCCGAAACCGACGGCCAGCGGAAGTTTGGACTGGGCACGCAGCGACTTGAGCTGCTCGGTCAATTCCTTTGGCAATTCAATACGAACGCCGGTGGTTCCTGCCACGGATATGCAGTACAGAAATCCCGTGGATGCAGCCAGAATCTGCTTAGTCCTTTCGGCTGTTGTGGTCGGAGCAATCAACTGCACAACATCCAAGCCGTGCTTCTGAGCCGCTGCGACAACATCACTCGCTTCGTCGGCGGGCAGGTCGGGAATAATCAGCCCGCTGAAACCAGCTTTGGCTGCGTGCTCAACAAACAACGCCGTTCCATGCCGGAAGATAATGGCAAATGAAACCATGGCCAGCACTGGCGGCATGGTGCCGTCCTTCAGCGATTCCATCATCTGAAAGATTTTGTCAACAGTGATGCCGCTATTCAGCGCGCGTGTATACGACGCCTGAATGACCGGGCCATCGGCGATCGGATCGCTGTAGGGAAAACCCAGTTCGATCAAATCAACGCCCGCGTCGCGCAATGAACAGAGGACGGCAGATGTGGTGTTCAGATCCGGATCACCGGCGGTGACAAACGGCATAAACGCCATGCGGGATTCGCGGGCGGCCGCTTGAAACACTTCAGAGATTGGTGACATCGAAAAATATATCCAGTATTTTGTATTGAATGCTGTTAGTCAAAAATGTGAGCCGCTAGGCGCTAGCCGCAGGTTTTGTCAATATTTTCAAGGCAATCACCGGCGGCTGGCGCCCTGCCGCTCACTAAATTGACAGCCTGCTCGCCCGGATCAGTGTTGGTAAACTCGAAGTTGACAGATCCTCGTTCCATTCACGAATGAGGCATGAGGTATAACGTTGATAACGCCTGTCGCCAACTGTCCCGGTTTTGATCTATTGTGATTTCTCTTCAGTATCCACAGAATACACGATCAGACTCATTCGCATTTCAGGAGGTTATGCCGTGCGACGCCTTTTGCTCAGCTTGCAGATCAATCGTGGAATTCTATTGGCCCTGATCTGCGGTCAATCCGCGCTTGTGACGTATGCAGATGAACCAGCACCGCCACGCAGAACGCTGGAAGTTGAAGTTTTAATCCAATCCCAACCGTCCTATCGCATCAATGCCCAGGAATGGGGCCGTGTGTTTCAGCAACTGGGATACAGCGTCAAATTCCGCGAGCCCCGAGGTGGAGAAAGTCCACGCATTGAAGATCAGGACCGCGACGATATCCTGTCCACTCGCGTCGTCGCGGCCATGGCGGCTGATGGAACGATCCGCGTGGGCAAGCAGAAATTCGACACCGAAACGACTCAGCCGCTGATTTTAGCCCTGGAAGAAATTCGTAAACACGGTGCCAAAGGCCCACCCAACAGCAGCCCGACCTGGGGACTGACCGATGATCAGTTCAAAGACGTCGTCCAGTTGCTGGCCGCACCTGTCGAAAGTCCCGTCGAGCTGCAGTCTTCAATTCTGGCAATTGAATCCATTGGATTGCCTGGCAATATGAAAATAAAATTCACCGACGCGGCGCGCGAAAAGACACTCGGGAGAAGACCGGAGTCAGCACTTGAACCAATTGAGCTGCAAGGATTCACGAAGGGCTCGGCGATTGCCATCGTGCTGTCGCAATACGGTCTTGGGTTTCGACCGAGATATGTTGCACCGGGACATTTCGATATTGAGATTGATCGCGGCGACGAATCCAGTAACATGTGGCCCGTCGGCTGGAAGCCCGAACAATCTTTCAGCGAAATTTTGCCGGCCTACTTTCGAGCGATCCCGTTGGATGTGGAGGACGTCAACATTAACGCATTGGTTGGAGCGATCTCCGAAAAGATGGCGGTGCCATATTTTTCGTCAGCGTCTGCACTGACGTCCAAAGGTCTGGATATCAATGCGCTCAAGTACACTCGCAAAAATGATCGCATCTCACCCGCGCGATTGTTGACAGCCATTGGCGACAAGATGGATCTGGGATTTGATGTTCGCGTCGATGAAGCCGGCAAAATGTTTCTGTGGGTGACAACGGCAGACGACGCATCCGCTTTTCGCGATCGCTTTGCACACGTGAAGCCAAAGTAGTTATGTAAAGCCCAATGCTCGGGCGAAGCGTGCTTTCAGTGCGTCGATCGGTTCGGTACCGACGCTGACACGCAACAGCCAGCGGGAGACGCCGCAGGATTCAACGAGATCCAGTTCGGTATAGTGAGCCAGGATTGTATACGGGCAACACAGAGTAAAATTGGTGCCCAGGTTCGGCCCCTTGCAGACTTCCAGATGATCAAACACTTTGGGTGTGGTGACAGCAGGGTTCTTCAACACGATTGATAATAGCCCGCCGTTGTGATTGGCCGAATGTTCGTTCATCCAGTCAAAGCGATGTGGATCGAGACCTGGATGATAAACCTTATCGACCTGAGGCTGCTGTGACAACCAATTGGCAAGTTGATTGGCATTGTCGTTGATGGACTCAACGCGAGTCCGAACATCGCGCGAGTTCTTTTCCAGAACTTCCACATCCACATCGACCAGCAGTTCTTCAAAGTTAGCGGCCAGTGAATTCCGTAGCCGTTCAGCGTGTCGGCTGGCAGGGTTGAGCGTCACAGAACCTGCGAGAACATCGCCATAGCCGCTGAAGTATTTTGTGAGACTCGTCACAACCACATCCGCGTACGGCAAGACGTCATGATTAATACAGGCTGCCAGAGTGTCATCGATGACGAGCACGAATCCGTATTGATCTGCGAGCTGCCGCAGCGTCTGCAAATCCAGCGATGTCAGCAGCGGATTCGTTGTGGATTCACAAAGCACAGCAGCAATCTTCTGATGACTCAGAAGTTGCTTTAGCTCTTCGAGATCCTGACCATCGCCGACTGGATAGAACCTGACATCCGCAGGCGCGAAACGTTGCTGAATCTTCAGCGTGTCAACGTAAGGAAACCCAAACTGCACACTCGGATTCGTCGCATCGTACTGACGCAGTGCGCGCCAGACGGCAGCGATGGCTGCCATGCCGCAGGGATACAGCCAGATTTCGGCGGCGTGGTTTGTGCGAAATTCACGCAGTCGCTGCCGCACGGCTTTCCGTGCAGTCGTTTCAGAACTGGAAACAACCTTTCCATCCAGAATCAATTCCGCCGCGCGCGACGAGAGGACTTCACCAGCGTGCTGCCAATACTCGCGCAGCTTGGAAAAATCGGCGGCGTCAACTGCCACACCGCATGCCGATGGATTTGCCACAGGCACAATTCGAGCACTCTGGCCACCACGCCATGCCACATAGTTTGCGGCTCGTTGAGCGACCGCAGCACTGGGAAAAATCAGCCCGGTGTTTTCTGCACCGAACGTTTCCAGACACAATCGGCGGACGTAAGGATGCAGGCAGAATCGCGGATACGCCGCCTGCAGCCGATCAACGACTTCTGCAGCGCCCTCTTCGTACTTGATGTTGTGTTCCCACAACGGCAATGAGACAGAAACGGCGTGCGGCGAATCAGGCATCGGCAAGCCCAGATGTTCGGCCTTCCAGTGCGGCGATGTCAGCAAATTGATGGGCATTGTGGATTAGAAGGAAAAAGGTTGCGATGGACAAACGGTACTTGATTTTCAGGCACTGGGTGGCTGAGCAACGCCGTGAGGAATTTTTATTATACTCCGCGCGGTCAAGAGTGAGAGAATTGGCGAGCGGCACGCGTCAGCTTGCCGGTACAAGAACGAGGTACCGGAGGGCTCACGCCGCTCCGCTCGCCGGTCTCATTTCTGGCCGCGCGAAGTATAGTTGTAAAAACACTAAGAGTTTAAGAGATCGGGATGCGATTCATGCGCTCCGGGACTTTAGACGCAACCTGTTTCGACATATTGAGAGTCGAATGCCGTTGTTTTGAGATCCAAGCTTTACGTGGATCACGTAATTCACCTGCGACATCTGCACGCTCCACATTGTGGAGGTCATTGGGACACGCCACCTTCTTCGAAACTAAACACGAAGATTGAATCAATGGTGATTTTTGGAAGAATAAGTAAAGTCATTGATCGTTCTCATAAAAATGCGGTGCCCCCGGATTCCCCGATGACATCCGCAACTCCAGCGTCAATGTCGCGACAGCCTTAAGGACAGCCTGAAAATCCTTCTGATGAGAGCCGTTGATGTACTTGTGCCGCAGTTATACTTTGGATGGCCCCTGCTTTTGATCGCACAAATTGCCGTCACGGATGGCTTTCGCACTGCGGAACACCAGTTCGTCCGCTGATGCCATCAGTGTCTGGTGCAGCAGAATAATCACAAAAAAGAGTCGGGGCAACATGGCTTATTCGACCCTCCCCGCCGATCAAATCTTGATGCTTCGAAACGTCGAGTACTGGCCGAATCGACGGGAAGTCCTCACTCCAGATAATTGATCAATACTCCTGGCAGCATCGCTGCTAACCGCAATCGATCGGGCTCGCTGAGTTCGATTTCTACTTCCCGAAGACTGCCAAGGACTTTGAGGGCTTCCAGCACCTTCCAGTTGTCACTTTCGTTCATCGGCGTCCAGCCCAAGTCTAGGTATTCGAGCCCGCTCAGTGCGGTCAAAAAACGTACGTTCTGCGGTTGGAAATTCGTACGTCGCAGCTTGAGTCGACGTAGGCGTTTGCAGTCAGCTAGATGCGCCAAGCCGCTGCCATCCAGCATGGGACTTCCCAGTTCCAATGTTGTGAGTGCGGTCGCGTTCTTCAGATGGACCAGTGACTGATCCGTGAGCTGCTTCCCACCGTAGATCACCAACTCCTCCAGATTCCGCCATTCCGATATGCACCTCATCTCCTCGTCGGTGATGCCGGAAAGGCCTCGCACTTTCTTCAGTGAACTCAGGCCTGCAATCGATTGAAGTGCGGTCGCGGGAATTTCGACCTCTTCAAGATGCTGCAGCTGAGCCAGCGGGGCGTAGTCTGCTTCTTTCAACTTGGCTTGGGATGATCCGCAGCGCAAGACTTGCAATGGTTGGTGTTGACCGACTTCCAGAAGCGTCAGGCTGGAAACGCTGCCCCCCAACAGAGTCAATGTCTTCACGTTGGGAAACTGCCGCAGAACGGCGGCACCGTGTTCATCCTCTGTGGGGTGAAACGTGTTGTACCCGATGCTTAAAGTGAGCGTCTCGACATTCTTCAGCGATGAAAGAGCAGAAAAACCACGTTCGGTGACACCCAGTCGAACGATTAAGTGGAGTTCCTGCAACTTCGGGAACCGGGAGAATGCTTCGGCCCACTGGTCTGTCAGTGGCGACAAAAACCAGATGCCTGTCAAATTTGGCAGATCATCAAGGCTGCGGAGATCCTCTGGCGCTAGCCTGGGCTGACGATTTTCCTGAGGATTAGGGAATTTGGGTAGAATTAGGTTTAAAATATTGTTGCGCCCATCGTAGAGTTGGATGTCTTAATCCCCAACGCGATGGAACGCAACAATGGATACATCATACTACAC
>JBDNFT010000966.1:0-12486 GCA_041689695.1 Planctomycetaceae bacterium
GGCTGTGCGTTGTCGTTCATCGCAGTTGTCAAACCTCTGTTCCACTGGCGTAAAAAGCCAGTGGGGACAGACCTGTCGCGTTCGTGCCGCTCTTTTTAGTTTCCAAACCTGCGGTCAACTGGCACAGGGCCAGTGGGGCCGAAAAGACGCCAGTGGACTTGTAATTCACCTACACCTACGGCTCGCCGTTAAACGAATCTCACACATAACACAACACGACTTCTCGCGGGCAGCGCCATCGTATCGGCACCAGATCGCTGACGCCACGACTCACCACAAGCTTTGTTGTGCCGCATTGATGACTCAAATAACAGTACGGATAAAACAACGCACCAGGATAAAGGCGATCGCCGAATTCAAACGCGACAAACTGACAGCCGTGCAGGTGTCCAGCCAGAACAAGATCGTAACCTTGCCGACGCGAATTCTTCCAGATGCGAGGATTGTGAGCACACAGAATACGAACATCGTCGACTCTGCTTTCGACGCATCCGATCGCATCCGGACCTGAAATTGTGATAGTTCGATCCCCGTGAGTGAAAGTCGCCGTGGAATCATGGATCCATTGTCCTTCGTTAGCCTTGATTGCGTCGCTGACTTGAGCGATTCCCACGGCGTAATCATGATTCCCGCCGACTGCCATGACTGGAGCGAAGTCACGCAAGCAATCGATCAGTTCCGTCAGCTTTCCAAGTTCCGACCGTCCGTTAAGCATATCGCCGCCAGGAAGGATAACGTCTGCTGCGCTTTGGCGAACCGCGTGCGATACTTGTCGAATCAAATGATCGGTACGTCCTCGTCGCTGATGAATATCGCTGACATACGCGACGCGGCATGCATTCGGCTGCGATGAAATTCGCTCCTCTCGAATGCGAAGTGGCTCGTTCAACCCAACTTCCAGCCGACCCGACAACAATTTTGAACTCTCTGTCATTGAGCGACCTGCTGAATAATTTATTGTCGAGATGCACGTCTCCGTGGGACCACCCGGACTCAAACGATTTGCAATAGACGCCATGAACGCGACGCAATTCACGCGCGGCAGCAACAATTGCATCAACGTGCAGTCTGTTTTGAAGTGCCATGTCTCGCAGGCTGACTCCGGGGACTTTCCGAAACTGGATGGCAGTAGCAGACTTCGCCGCTGAAGCCTGTCGGTCAAAATAAAGTAAATCCGTGCAGTACAGTTCCCAGTCAATCCACGCCTTCCCGCGAACGAACATTCGGCTTCCGCTGCCGGCAAGAGCCAGAAAGATGTTTGCGAAAAAGACCGCGATGCTGCCACCTGCCTGACGCCGCTTCACGATGGTCTCAACACCGTCCCGTTTGAATTTCTCAATTCGATTCGATTCACGCGAACCTGATTCATCAGACTTGCGACGGTGCGTTGCAACCACTCAACCATCCGCCGATAAACCTGTCGCCAGCACCAGTCCCACTTTGCAGGCGGACAGATATTCTGGAATGCAGAGCCGCTCCTTCTCCGTATGAATTTCGTGTTGACCGCAACCCATTGTGACGGCCGGAAAGCCGTGTAGTGCCATCCAGTTGGCGTCGAGACCACCGTCGCACATTTGTGCGACCGGTTTCAGCCCCACAGATTCAGACGCAGACTTGGCAATCAAGACGCAATCACTGTTGTCGGGGATTCGGAACGCTTCGTAGCGAACATCTTCTGTGAAAGTCAGCGAGCCAGACTGCCCATCAGCGTTGGTCAAAGACTTCGTTGCCGTTTCGAAAGCGTCGCGCCATGCGGCAACAATCTGTTGTCGAAACTTGCTGTCATGACTGCGGGCTTCAGCCTGAAGTGTCACAAATGGCATCACGACGTTGGTTGCGTCGCCACCTTGAATCACGCCAAGATTGCTGGAACCGCGACTTTTGCCCTTTCGAACAAGTCCATGCCAGCCGTTCTTCTGCAGTTGAGCCATCGCCATTGACGCGACGACAGCAGCGTTGACACCATTTTCCGGGTGAACTCCCGCGTGGCTGGCGATGCCTTCTATGCAGATCGTCAAGTTGTTTGCTCCCACGGCACCAGTGATCAAACTGTTCGGATCGCGTCCGTCCCAGTTGAAGCAGAGTTCCGGTTTACCAAGTTTGTTGGCGTTCAAGAAGCGTGCGCCGCGCAGTCCAATTTCTTCCTGCACTGTGAACAGCAATGTCAATGGTGGATAATCCAGCTTCTGAGTGATCGCCTCCAGAATCGCCGTCAGTACGACTGCACAGCCCGCTCGATTATCACCGCCGAGAGCTGTGTCTTTTGATTTCGGACGTATCCAATCGCCTTCGCGAACCGGCTTGCAGCCAACACACAATGGCACCGTGTCCATGTGAGCCATCAGCAGTCGTCGAGGCCCGTTGACGGTGCCTTTGAGTTTGACAATCAGATTGCCCGTCGTACCGCCCGCTGGACTTTTCTTGTGAGCGTTATCAATTGAAATTGCGGCCTCGGGCACCCCGGCATCTTTGAGTGCCTTTTGAATCCAGGCCGAGACATCATGTTCCTGACAGCTTCCACCGGAGATGGCAATCAGATCCATCACGCGTCGGATGGCTTTGTCTTCGTTCAATGAAATCACAAGTCTGTCCTTTCTGGGATTGCTACAATCACGTCGTCATCGACAATTGGTTGTCGTGCGATGAGTGGTGAATGATTCATGTATGGTTGCTGTGAACGATACAGAGTTTACTGCCGAATGGGTATGTGAAACGTGGAACTCCCAATCGGGTTGTTTCGGAATTGGTGACGAAATTCAGGAGAGCCAACATGACGCAGAATCCATACGTAGCAACGGAGTCTGATCCGCCCGCTCTGTCGAACGCTGCTCTACGAATTCGCCGATACGTCGGTTGGATTGCCGTAGGAGTCATAGCCGTGGTGCTGTTAACACCAATTGCGACAGTGGCAGTTGGGGATGGCAGGTTCGAACTCACGATTCGTGTGAATTCTGATCCCGCAATCGATCTGGAATCAATAAGGTTTGTCACTTGCTGGAAGCAAACAGATGCGACTTATCAGATCTCACAAACAGACGACCGATTTGGCGTTCCGTGGTCAAACGCAAGCGGAGATGTGGCCGATAAAAACTGGACGATCGATGTGCAATGTTCCGGTCGATATCACTGGGCAGGGATAGTGGACACTTACGTCGAACAGACATTTCTTGTCGTGGAATACGAATCGACAGCCAGCGGAGAGCGTGCGAAGCACCGAAAACAATTACTGATTCCACAAGGACGCGGCCCACGGAGTATGACGATCCAACTTTCGTGAGCTGCCAGTATACTTGTGATGAACACCAATCGCAGAGGTAACCACGAAATACATGAATGACACGAAAAAGAAGCGGATCTGTTTTACTTTCGTGTCATTCGTGTATTTCGTGGTTCAAAAATGCGATTCCGTTACGTCTGCTGTCGGCGGTCACGTCTGAGATGCTGCCAAGGCACGACAAACGAGCCACGGCGATGGGACCTGCAACAGGCGTCACAAAGGCCTCGCCAGTTTTCACTTTGACGCCGCCACTCAACAGTCCTGAACTGATCGCAATCAATTCTGCAATCACACTTCGGCTTGAAGGTTGTGGGATTGCCTTATCCTGCTGAGCATTTGCTTCTGGTGCAGCGTCCGGGTTCTGTTCTTGGCCGAGAGTGTCTTGATCGATTTTGTTCATATTAATCGACTCTATTCATAGATCGGACAAAATGTATTAAACGCCGATTCGCAGAAGACGCCCGGATCATTAAACCGTCGATGGCGATCCAGATCAGAGATAGATCGCATTTCTTCGTCGGAAAGTGCAAAATCAAAGATCTCAAGGTTCTCCTTCATGCGTGCAACGCTGGTCGTCTTCGGGATCACAGAGGTTCCGCGCTGCACCCCCCACCGCAGCAAAATTTGCGCGGCGGAACGATGTTTGTCCAATGTAATGGCTTGGACGATCGAGTGATCCAGCAATGATTCGTGCGGTGCGGCCATGCCAAGACTGTAGTAACTGGCGGCACCGAGAGGCGAAAATGCCGTGTAGGCGATGTTCTCCTGCTGACAGTATCGCAGAAGTTTTTCCTGTACCAGAAATGGATGCGATTCCACCTGCAGCACGGAAGGGCGAATACGAGCATACGACAACAGGTCTCGCAGCAGACTTGTTCCAAAATTACAAATACCGATGTGTTTTACCAGACCGTCATCAACCAGTTTTTCCATGGCCTGCCATGTTTCGCTGATCGGGACGCGAACTTCTTCCATGCGGGGATTTGTCGCCGCTGGATCCGAGAACCAGCCAGGTGGATAGCGGACGTCAAAGGGAATATATTTCTGCGCGATTGGAAAGTGGATCAAGTACAGATCCAGTTGCTTGAGCCCAAGATCGTGCAAGGACTTCTCACACGCCATTCGCACGTGTTCGGCAGAGTGATAAGTATTCCACAACTTCGAAGTTACCCACAGATCTTCGCGCTGGCAAAGTCCTGATTCAATTGCCTCAGCGATCCCGTGTCCGACTTCCTGTTCATTGCCATAGTCGCATGCACAGTCGAGATGTCGGTACCCGACGCTGATCGCCTGTTTGGCAACTTCCGCAGCGTTTGTCTTTTCGACTTTCCAGAATCCAAATCCTACGGCTGGCAGCGCGGCACCTGTGGACATCGGAAACGTGATCATATTGGCCTCAATTAAAACAGCGGGATTTGTGAAACTTCAGGAACCGTAGGCAGGTTTCTCCGAAACCTGTACCGAACAGTGTCGTTTGCGAGTACTTGATGAACGCTAACGTAACCACAAGCGACGCCGCTGGGTTGTCGATTTCGGAGAAATCGACCTACGGTTGATCACCGAAATTCGAGGATCAGAAGCATCAATCAAAAGAAGCTGGTACAATATCAGGCTAAACGGCCATTGTCTTCTGGTTGTCTGGAAGCGGGGTGACTTATTTTAATGCAGGGAGAGACATGATGAATGCGCAAGAAATGCTCGTTATCCTCAAGTCGTTGGACGAGGAACTTGAAAATGCCGATTCCATCCATCCGGATCATCGGAAGTCTCTCCAGTCGCTGACGCACGAGATTCAAAAGAAGCTGGCATCCGGTACACATCCGGACAACGCGGTGTCGATCGACACGGCGGTATCGGAGACTCTCTCGCAGCAAATGAAAAATGCCGCCATCGAATTCGAAGTGCGCCACCCGATCATTGGTGGGCTGGTCGCACGCTTGACCGATGGGCTTGCCGCAATGGGGATCTGATCTCTGAAATCAGATTAGTTGCAGTACGGCACTTCGCGTTTTGCTTGCGTCAAATGTTGCGTTAAGACCGGTCGTTCGTCAACAGGGCAGACGCTCAGGCAATTTTCCAGCAGGTCCATTGCTTCACCTGGCCGTCCGGCTCGCAGTGTCAGGATGGCATGATCGCGGCGTTCGCGATAGGAACCTGGAATCAGCATAGACAGGCGGCACTGGACGCGCCAGGCCGAGACCCACATTTCGCGATTGCCGAACAATGCTTTAAGATTGTGCAACATGCGAATCAAGATCGTTCGCTCATCGACAGGCTTGAAAGATCTGCGGATTTCAGCGGCAGGCAGTTCGGTGATGCCATGCAGCCATTCCACACATTCGGCTTCGTCCATAATGCGACCATTGTCGAACGCATCGACATACACATTTCCTGAATCTGTCTGAAGCCGTGTCAGGAAATGTGACGGAGCCGCGATCGGTTCCAGCGGAATACCTAATTCGTTGGCGACTTTTAAATAAACCAGCGATAGGGAAATTGGAATCCCGCGGCCAGTTTCAAGAACTCGATTCAGATAACTGGCATCTGGTTCCGAAAAACAGTCTTCATCGCCTCGAAGATTCAGTTCTTCGGTCATGTGGCGAATGAGCAATTTTAATTCTTCAAGATCAGAGCCCGCCTGAGTGACTGGATGCGTCAACCGGGCGATCGAACGTTGCAAAAGTCGTCGAGTCGGTTCAAACGATAAATCGGTTTGGCCGTCGCGAGCAATTTCAAGTGCGGCTGTGACGAGATCAACGTCGGTTTCGCGACGGACCAGACGCATGAATTGCTGGTCATGTTCAAATAGTTGGCTATGCGACATGGATGATGATTCGGCAGGATTCGGGGGAAGCCGGAATGATTTGAGAACTGGTCCATGAACAAGAACCGGTGAGACCCAAACTATAACCGCGACTTTCAAGTGTTACAATGGCGACTGCTGGAGCGAAATTCCACATCCAATTCGGAAAATTCATTGTTCTGCAGCTATTACGCCTTTGTCGCTGCTTCCATGATCTTCTGTTCGGTCGCCTCGGATCGGCTGAATTCGCCGGTCAGTACACCTTCGCTCAAAACGAGGATGCGATCGCTGACAGTGAGAAGTTCTGGAAGTTCGCTTGACGTGACAATGATCGCCATGCCTTCTGACGCAAGTCGTTCCATCAACAGATACAACTCCGCCTTCGCACCAATATCGACCCCGCGAGTTGGATCATCCAGCAGCAGGACTTTCGGATTTGTCAGCATGCAGCGACCGATGATACACTTTTGCTGATTGCCGCCACTTAATGTTGTGATCATGGCTTCGGGCCCGTCTGTCTTCACGGACATCGCCTGAATCTGACTTACTGCCGCTGCCGTTTCTCTGCTGTGCGAGATGACTCCAACCCATGCCACATCGCTTCAAGCACAGACCGTGATGTTTTCGCGAACAGACATGTGAGCAAAGAGCCCGAGTCGCTTCCGATCCTCAGTCACCATGGCGATACCGGCTTGCATTGCTTGTGAAGGATGCCTGAACTTTCGTGGTTTGCCTTCGAGCAGGATTTCACCCTGAGGTGACAGTTCGCTGGCTCCAAACAGGCACTCCAGCAGCTCAGTGCGGCCCGCTCCCATCAGACCAGCGATGCCGAGAATCTCACCGCGATACAGTTTCAAATTTACATCCTGCAACCGCCAGCCGCGAGAATGTCCCGGCCAAGGAAGTGAAAGATGTTTGGTTTCTAAAACGACAGCGGAATTTTGTTCGGTGGCGTGTTTCTTACTCGGCGCGATATCACGACCAACCATCAAATGGGCGATGGCACGCGGCTTTGTATCGACGCGACTCACCGTTTGGACGAACTGCCCATCACGAAGAACGGTAATGCGATCTGCGAGGTGAAAGACTTCCTCCATCTTGTGCGAGATATACAGAATCGTCACGCCGCGCAATCTGAGTTTATCAATCACGCGGTACAGCCTGGCGACTTCTGATTCCGTCAGCGCGCTGGTAGGTTCGTCCATGATCAGGATTTCGGCTTGCAGCGAAAGCGCTTTCGCAATTTCTACCAGTTGTTGATCGCCGACTCGCAGAGTACTGACGGATGCCCACGGCGAGATGTTCGTATCCAGTTCAGCCAGCAGAGCGGCCGCGCGGTCGTCCATTTCGCGCTGATTCAGAATTCCTGGCCATGAACGCGATTCGCGACCCAGAAAAATATTTGCAGCGACAGACAACTGCTCCACCAGATTCAGTTCCTGGTGAATGATGCTGACGCCCGCATTCTCTGCATCGCGGGTGCTTGAAAAATGCACTGGGTTATTGTGTAGCCAGAGTTCGCCTTCAAAGTCACTGATCACGCCGGAGAGAATCTTCATGAGCGTGCTTTTGCCCGCTCCATTTTCGCCCATCACGGCGTGCAGTTCACCGGGAGCGACATCGAAACTGACGTTGTCCAACGCACGGACCGCCCCGAATTGTTTGCCAACGTTGCGAATTGAGATGATAGGGTTCATGTGTGAGTCCGATGGAGACTGTGTTTTCGTGTTATGGCTAGCCGAAGGCGTAGGTGTTGTCGCTGACTTAGGATTCAACAATATCTGTGGCGACGATCTCTGACTCGTTTAACCCATGGCCGATAGGCCCGGTCGTCTGTGCCTGGCCTATCGGCCACGGGTTAAACGAAACGCAGAAATCACCGTCGCTGGCAGCCTTACCTTACCTTACTTTACTTTCGTTTCACTTCAATCAAACCACGAACAAACAATATCCCTGCGACGATAATCCCAAACACAACTGCATGCCAGGAACCGAACCAGGGTTTGTCTCGGAAGAACAACATGAATGACATCCCTGCGAGTAGACTAAGTACCGGTATCGCGGCCCAACCCACCAAGGTTCCGAAGAACGGACGTCGAGTCGAATTTGATCCCCGCTGACTGAATGTCACTGCCATCACCACGACAATTCCAACAATCATTCCTTCATAGACGTCGGCCCCTGTGCCAACAATTTTATTGACAGAATCAATCACAGTTCGCAGGAATAAACAACCGAGGACTGTGCCGAAGATCGTGCCAACGCCCCCTTGCAGCGAGCAACCTCCGATGACGGACGCTGCAATTGCATTGAGTTCATAACCCCGAGCCAGAATATCGGGCTTGGCCGAACCTGTGTCTGCGAAGTAGACAATGCCAACCATAGAAGCCACAACGGAACCAATCACATAGGCCAGCCATTTCAGGCGATCGGTTCGAATGCCACTCAGCTTCGCCGCTTGTTCGTTACCACCCATCGCGTGCAGATGGCGTCCAATAACCGTGCGGCTCATCAAAAACCAAATGGCAAGGGCCAACAGAATAAATACGATCGAGACACTGGTGACGTTTTTCAAAGTGTCGCGCAGAGCCAGGTCTGGAAAGTCGATCTGTGACTTGTTATTCGTCACGGCCTGAGTCAATCCGCGACTAAAACTGCGCAGCCCGACGAGCGTCGCGAGCGTGGCGATAAAGGGAGGCAGTCCAACGCACGTGATTAACCATGCGTGCAAAGTCCCTACCATGGCGCCGGAAAGCAATGCTCCAGCTCCAGCCATGATAACCGCAGATGTTGCCAGATGACCTTCGCGAAATCCTTCCGGGTCCAGAATAATCAACAGACTGCCGAATACTGTGGCGCTCATTGCAATCACCGATCCGCTCGACAAATCAATGCCGCCAGAAATAATGATCACCGCGCTGCCAAGCGCAAAGAAGCCGAGCAGCACTGTATTGCGGATGATGAGTTCAGCCGAACTGCCGGGGTTCTTCCAGTATGTGTGTCCTGGATCCAGCACCATCGTCACGATGACCACAGCCAGCCATGCCAGAATGAGTTTGAATTCGACGGATGACCACAATCGACGGAGGAAACTGGGGGCGGTAGAATGCATGCGAGAAACTGACTTTTCTTGTACCCTAATGTTGCCATTCTGGCTCAGTGGGCCAGTTTCCTTCGAGTTTACCGATTATTCAAAAAGCGATCCACGATGAAACGCAGCATCCGGAGACTGACGTCTCACGGCTCGCCGGATCCCAGCGAGCGGGGGACGTCGGTCCCCTGATTGCGATTCCTTCGATTTGCAATGACCACTCAGCAACGTTCGTTTCACTACGAACTCGTCAGTTTGTACTCTGCCAACCATGCCTTAAAGTCCGAATAATTCATGAACTGAACGCCCGGTCCGAAGTCTTTGAACATCTCCGCATTCAGCGGGGATCCAGAATCAGGCACAACGACTTTCAAACCTGTGTCGCGAATATTGCCGCCAGGTTCAGTCATCTTTGGAAACAATTCGGCAACCGTTGCGTCATCGCCGTTCAGTTTCGCAAATACATACTTGACCGAGTCGTAGCCCATGCCAAAGGGATTCTGCACAACCATTGCATCGATCATGCCTTCGCCCATTTGCTGAATGGCCAGTTGTTCGGCATCGAAAGTGACGATTGTGAATTTGTCGCGAACGTTCTTTTCCTTTACAACATCCACGATCGCTGGAGCGTTGTAAGACCAGATACCAACAAGGATATTCAGGTTCGGATTTTGATCGATTGAGTCGCGTACATTGTCACGAGCGCGACTGCGGTCGGTATCATCGACACGTCGGCCTTTCTGCACGTACTTGTCGCCGACTGCACTCGTGAAACCATCCATTCGCTGATAAGCATTCATCTGGCTGTCCAGTCCCACGAACTGCACATACTCACCACCGGCTGGTTGCAGATTGATTGCTGCAGTGCCGAGAACCTTGCCTCCCTGAATATTGTTCGTGCCGACGTAAAATTCGCGAACGCTCTGAAACTTCTCCTCGAAGTCGCTATCGAACGTTCCGATGATGACTCCTTTTTCCTTTAGCTTCTTCAGTTCATCGACAACTGCAGGATTGGATGCTGACGTTGGAGAAATAATGACGGCGGCAATGTCGTCCTGAGTTCCGTATTGACGCAGCTTTTCGATTTGACCTTCGTCGGTGCCGTTGTTTGTATCCATGCTGGCAGTAAAGCCTTTGTCCTTCAGCTTCAGATCTTCGACAGCCTTGTCGATCCCAGCTCGTGCTGCGTCCCAAAACGGTGAGTCCGTATTGTTCAGAAGAATGATACGCTTTGTGCCGGATGCTGCAGAACTTGTCTCAGTACCCGGTCCGGAACCAGTCTTGGCGCTTCCAGAGCCTGTCGAGTCGCTGCTATCGGAGCAGCCCAGCAAGAAAATAAAGCTGAAACCAGCGAGCCAGCCGAGGCGTAGAGATCGTTGAAGCATGACAAGAACCTTGTTACTACAGGTGGGGTGTATTTGCTGGGTTAATGTGTCAAGTCCAGCAGATTTGAGCGATTCTATCGGTGTCAATTCCTCGCTACAAGCCGTACGGGCGGCGGAATAGAGGATACTGTTTCTCTGGCTGAAGCTGATCGATCAAAACAGGTTAGTTTCATTGCCGGTGAAGTCTCTGTTTCGTCGGTGAGTATGCCAGCTTAAACCCGCTGTGACCGTTTTGTACACAGTGCATGGGATGCTACAATCCTGACGTGGAAAACTATTCGTCTGGAAGTTTGAGCGGCAATGGGCGTTCATACGACCTCGCTTGTATCAGTTGCGTTTCCAAATGTCGTCATCAAAATCAGTTAACCGCATTGCATTGCCGCCTTCCGTCAGAACCCTGATGCGTCGGGTTAAACTACGACTGCGTCGAGATGCGATGCTCTCGGGATTGCTGTTGCTCGTCTGCTGCGCCGCGCTTGTCTTTTGGGCCACGACAACTCTTGACTTCGGATGGTTCCAACTGCAGAAGCTGGAACTTCCCGTTGGTCTGCGTGCGATTCTGCTGGCGGTGTTATTGCCAAGTGGATTGTTGTTGTTGGCAGCTCGTGTCGTGTTTCCATTATTCCGACGTCTACGAGATTCTGACATCGCGCTGCTGGTTGAACGAAGGTTTCCGCAGTTTCAGGACAGACTGATTACCTCCGTCGAATCTTCAAAAGCAATCGCAGACGATGGGCCGCTGGTGAAGCCTATGCTCGAACGCACGGCTCGTGAAGCAGCATCTATGGCCAGCAATGTGGCAGCCAATGATGTTTTCGATGCGTCCAGTCTAAAGCGACTTGGTTTAATGTCCGGTGGATTAATGCTGTCTGTTGCGGTTTTCGGAATTGCCAGTCCGCAAAGTCTGACACGATGGTGGAACGCATTTGTTCGATGCGATGAAATCTATTACCAGAGAACGACGGATCTTGTACTCCACGCGGTGTCACAACCGGGTGATCGTCGGATCGCGTTTAAGCCAATCGGTGAACAACCGGCCGATGAGCAACAGCAACTGACATATCGACATTCGCGTGGAGCGGATTTGGAACTCGAGATGACGGTGCCCGACGGTGGACCTCGGGAAGGGCAGTCGTGGGTCGTTCCGGATCGCGTGCGAGTTGATTTGATTCGCGTCGATGGATCGCGAAGTCGGACCTATGTGTCTGCAACTTCTGAACGAACATTCCGATTCGTTGTCACGCGACTTCAGGAACCCGTCGAAATCGAATTGCTGGCAGGCGATTATCGTACGCGAACGCCCTATCGAATTGATGCCGTCAATCCGCCTGGAATTGATCAGGTGCAGGTCTTTTGCACATATCCCGAATACACTGGCTGGAATCAATTGCGCGAGCGGACATTAACTATCACTGGCAGCGAAATTCAGTTGCCAATTGGGACGTCATTTGAATTAGTGGCCGGCAGTAGTAAGCCTCTTCAGGCTGTACGAATTGTGTCGGACCAATTTGAATTGTCCGGGGACCGTGATTCGTCGCGATTGATGATACGCGATGAACAAACGTCGGCGAACACGGGCAGCGGAGCATTGATATCAGCCGATGGCAGACAGATCACGGCCCGGATGGTGATCGTCGCGCCGACACTAGTGCCTGTCGATAGGGCGACCGATCCGTCGGATGTAACTGATCCGTCTGATCCGTCAAAAAACGGTTCCGAAATCTCATCACTGCAGATTCCGGCGAGCACTAACCTGAGATTCTTTCTGCATGACGACGATGACGTGATGTCGGTGAGCCCCGAGACTCTGCGCGTCCAGGGGATTCCGGATGGGCCGCCCGTGATCGTTGCGCAGATGAAGGGTGTGGGCAACGCAGTGACGCGGTTGGCTCGGATTCCAGTCGCTGGTCGCATTCGAGACGACTATGGA
>JBDNFT010000967.1:0-2955 GCA_041689695.1 Planctomycetaceae bacterium
CCGAACGTCATATCAAGATCGTGAAATGCCTGGCCGCAAAACCGTCTGGCCTGACTCGGCAGGAGATCGCAGACAAAACCGGACAGTCTCCCAGCGGACGCCTGACGACGATTCTCGAAGAATTGACAGAATCCGGGTTCGTGTATCGAGCCGCTCCGTGGGGAAAGCTCGTGAAGGACAGCATCTATCGACTGGCTGATGAGTACAGTTTGTTCTATCTGCGATGGATTGAATCGTGGCGAAGGACGTCAAAAGGATGGCAGTCCGTGCGAAATACTCCTCAATTTCGCACATGGAGCGGAATGGCGTTCGAAATGCTGTGCTTGAAACACGCCGATCAAATCCAGGCAGCGCTGGGGATTGCGGGAGTTGCCACCGAACTTTCCGCATGGCGCTACAGTTCCGCCGGGAAGGACGATGATGGAGCCCAGATTGACCTGTTGATAGACCGCGCCGACAACTGCATCAATCTTTGCGAAATGAAGTTTTCGGAAACTGAGTTTGTGCTTGACAAACGTTACGCGAAAATTGTGCGCGACCGAAAGGGGATCTTTCGGCGAGTCACGGGAACGCGAAAGAACACTTTCATCACATTCGTGACAACTCAAGGGCTAAAGAAGAACTCCCACGCGCTGGATGTTGTCGATTCTGACGTGACGCTCGAATCCTTGTTCGTGCCGACTGATTCGCTTTGAAAAGAGCCCCTCTGCCCCTCGATTATCACGAGCCTACCCATTTGAGTTCTCCGCTCACATGGCCATCCACGCGAGATCAATCAGACACCCGAGAACTGACGACGTCAAACAAGTTTGAAGTGCCAGATCCTTATCAAGCTGGCTAAATCGACTCTAAAAGTGACGATTTAGCCACATTGATTTCGACCGCCAGCCGCCCCCTTGCATCTTTGCGCCTTTGCGCCTTTGCGCCTTTGCGCCTTTGCGCCTTTGCGTTGAAACCCTGATCGCCTTATTCAACGGCGTGTCGTTTTTTTAAAAAATCCTACCGAATTCCTGAACAAACTCGCCACGCTGGCGACTCATGCAGGCAGAGACCTGTCGGATCGACTGAGAACGAATCTGCATCGACGAAGGAGCCGGATTATGTCGCGAAGTCAAGTGCCGTGGCTTGTTAAGGTGTTGTATACTCACAACCCGTTCTATCTGGTCAGTGCCTGTTTGTTTGTGTACGGTCTGAAGCTGATGTTTCGCGTTGGCGATTCGTCAGTGCTGTTTAACCAGGGCAGCGTTGGTTATATGCAGCCATGGAACTTGATGGCCAGTCTGGCTGCAGTGACAGTCCTCATGGCGGTGACCGCAGTTCTGATCGTGCGACTCGGCAAAGTCTGGGAAGACGCGAGGTCACTGGTACTCATCGTACTGCTGATGTTTCTCGCAATTGCCGTCAGCTTTGATGAACTCATTAATGTGGCATCTCACGCCGAGAACCGGCTGACTCAGGTTGGTCTCCTGTTTGGCTGTGGAGTTCTGTTTTCACTGGCAACGGCGGAAGGTTTGATTCGCGGACTGAAGTTGAGTATCCCATGGGCGTATCGTCTTCCGCTTTACGCGTTCATTGTGCTGTTCTTCATCTGGCCATCGATGTTATTGCCGGGCCTGATTCCACTGAATCTTTTGCAGTTCACGTCACCGATTCAATTGGATCGCCTGTGTTTCTGACACTGATGCTGCTATTCGCGATGGCGGTATGGGCGATCTGGCGCGGCGTGAAGCATGGTCAGGTGCTGTTGAACGTCCTTTTGCTGCTGGCAATTTTCATCGGGCCAACGGCGTTTCGTTCTCCCTCGTCGTCGGTGTTTCACAACGCCACGGCATGGTGGCCTCTGGCCATATTTTCTTTGATCCAATGCGTGGCCGGCTGGCGGACTTCAAATCACTGGAAGACATTCGCAGGATTGGCAGCGGCCGCTTTCCTGCCACTGATCGTGTTGAAAACTTTCCTGGCATTTATGGCGACGCAGGTCGCGAATCGTTCACAATCAGGTAACGTGACTGCTGGTGTTGTGTTCCTTTGCGTGGGCGAAGATAATCCGGTGCAACGCTGACGATAACACTGAGGCTCGTTCACTACTTCGCCCATAATCATCGACGCAAATTGCTGTCTATTCGCCTACCATATGTGGCCGTCGATGGTCCATTCAAAGTCACTATAACGCATGAACTATCTCCAGCAACTTGAGCCCCTGAACGAACTCAACCGCACACTGCAGGCGAATGTCCATCCGCTGGACTGGAAAAACCCGACTCCTGCTGGCAGATACAACATTGTTGTGGTTGGAGCCGGAACCGCAGGACTTGTCACGGCCGCTGGCGCTGCCGGTCTGGGAGCGAAAGTCGCCCTCGTGGAACGTGGGCTGATGGGAGGTGATTGCCTGAACGTCGGCTGCGTGCCATCGAAGGCCATCATCAGTGCGGCGCGGCGAGCGGCTGCGGTCCGTGATGCAAAGTCTTTCGGAGTCTACACAAATGATGCTCGAATTGACTTCGCTGAAGTTATGCAACGCATGCGGCAATTGAGAACGTCGATCAGTCCACACGATTCCGCCCGACGATTCCAGGATCTTGGCATCGACGTCTTTTTTGGACAAGGGACATTTACCGGCAGCAATTCCCTTGACGTCAGCGGACAGACTCTGAAGTTCAAACACGCCGTGATTGCCACTGGTGCTCGCGCGGCAGAACTTCCAATTCCCGGGCTGCAACAAACGGGTTATCTCACCAACGAAACATTGTTTTCACTGTGGGAGCTTCCACCGCGACTGATCGTCATTGGAGGTGGTCCGATCGGCTGCGAGATGGCCCAGAGTTTCGCTCGACTCGGTTCGCGCGTGACGCTGATTGAACGCTCATCTCACATCATGCCGCGTGAAGAACGTGATGCTGCAGAACTCGTTCAGACGGAGATGATCCGCGATGGGGTTGAGTTCGTATTCAATTC
>JBDNFT010000968.1:0-2416 GCA_041689695.1 Planctomycetaceae bacterium
CTGACGCGCTGTCCTTGATGTACTCTTCCTGGAAAAATTCTTGAGTATCATCCATCGACGGACATTCAGATACATACGTCAAGTTGCAGCCTTGACACGTCACAATTGGCAGACCATTGGAAACACCAACCGGCAATGTCTGATGTGGGCCACAAATCGGGCAAATGATCTGAGTCGTCTTTTTGCCGTCGATTCCTGGAATTGCGGGCTTTTTGTTGCTTTGAACCATTCCTAACTTCCTTGCTGGAATTCATTTAGTTCTATGTGCTAAAACGGCTTATAGAAATTTGCTCCAATCCCTGCAAGACGTGAAAACGGGTATTCAGAAGAGCGGGTGCGCGACAGGGTTTGTTTGTGATCAGCGACGTGCAAAAATAGCAAAATTAGGATACGATGCCGAAAAGATTTTTTTCCCGCCCCAGACAAAGGATGTCGCAATGGCACGCACCCCAAACACACTGTCTCCTTAAATTGCCAGCAAACTGGCCGAAGTAGCCCGAGAGCTTCGGGAACACATCTATGGCGAACAGGCGTGCCCGAAATGGGGCACTCGGTTTACTCAGATTGAGGACCAGGGGATGCATGCAGGTCGGACTGGAACTCGCTCGCGTGCTCATGCAGCAGTCTGTGCAACATCAGGCCGATGGTGAAATACCGCCGCAAGCTGTCGATTTGTACAAATCACTCTCAGTGGTCATGTCGGATCTCCTGATAAAACAGTTTTAATCCCTGCCTATCAGACCAACATGACTACTTTTCACAAACCCTCCCCCCAAACAATTCTTAATCCCGCGCACTTCATTTCGCGCAGAACCCGAATTTCCGCAGCCACACAAACGTTCCTTCGACTTGGATTTTCCTCAAAGTAGCCGAATGGCAACTTTTCCGTGACCGATTGTTGCGGCGATAACTTCATACCGACGCATGTACGAGGAACAATAGTCGTCCAACGCTCGAAATTCGTGCATTGGACTGTAGAACTCATCGAAGATAATAATGGTTCCTGGCACAATTATTTCGTTGCCACACGTCAGCACGTACATTGTTGCAGAGTAAAGGTCGGAATCATTGTGAATCACAACTTGCAGCGGTGCGCCGATGTCCTTTAGAAATTTTGGGAGTGTGTCTTGGAACAGTCCCTTTACAAAGGATACTCTCGTATCAGCAATTTCCGGGGCCTTTCCATCCGTACTGAATGTCTTGCTTTTTACCGTTCGGGAAAACTCCGTCCAGTCTTCTGGGAGCCCTTCAAAGGTGTCGAACCCAATGAATCGCGAAGCAGTGGCTGAATTGATGCTCGAAAAATACTTAATGCTCTCCCCTTGAAAGACACCGAATTCAAGGTACTGAATGGACGAGTTTTTAAGGATTTGATCATTGATATAATCATACATTTGAGTCCGATTTTCGAAGATCGGGTGTTTGCCAAACTGCATCTTGCGCCAAGACTCGAATTTTGGCTTGTAAGCGAGCGTTCTGAGCCGGTCTGAATTAGGTGCAACGAGAAGCACAATGCTTCGAAGCAAACGGGTGAGTAGTGAAAGCACAACAAATATCCTTAAACGTTAATTCCCACGGAGAAGCTTCAGACAGCGCAGGGCAATGTCTTTTGACATTGCCGTGACAATATTCAAATGATCTTCCCGCATCAACGGGTGGACGCACCACGTTAGAGACACCATGACGATAGACTGCGATCCCATATTGAGCAATCGCTTCAACAGATTGGATTTGTTTTTCACTCAATTCGGACTTGTACCGCCCGATTCGGCCTGGAGACAGTTGTTCGGAGATTCGCGTATGATGCGACCATTTCGCTATTCTGTCAAAGCCTGTCGTCGCCTTTCCTCCACCAGATGAGTGGAGAGCGAGCGCAGTCATTACGAATGCATGGGGAAAAGGCGATCGGCATCGCTGTGGGCTAGGTCATAGGGAAGCACAAGATGAAGAAACACATTGATCTGACGATCACTGAAAATAGTTTCACAGACGCGCGTCGTACGGACAACATCGAGGCCGAAGCCGCGCAGGATGGATTGTACATGATTCGGACGTGCGTGATGAAAAGCGGATGAAATCTGAAAGTGTGGTGTTGAATTGCAATTGACGGAGTCCACCACTCTGCAACGACGCGTGTTCGATCTGCTTTCGACTCATGCGTAGCCAGAGCCCGCATTTTTAGGATGTTTTGAACCATCTTCATTGAAAAACACTGACTCCCGCTGCGGGATTTTGCGCCGATGGCCGTTCAACGTTTTTGCTCAGTCCAATCTGTATTTTCCTGCCGATAAAATTTTCGCCTGTCGCTCGCGTTATGCCGTGCGGCGTATCACTGGCTGGTTGGCGTAGGTAGACAGGGCACCGGCGAGGCGAGCGGCGTGTTCGTTCGGGACGCAGCCTATGGCCTTACCGGCGA
>JBDNFT010000969.1:0-1176 GCA_041689695.1 Planctomycetaceae bacterium
AACTCGTCGGGGAACAGTAGTTCGTCAAGAAGCTCGACGCTGCCGGACGCATGTTCTTCGAATGTGGGGCGAGCGGAACCCGCTGTCCACGGGGGCGGTTGAATGACACCTTTGGCCACGGCATGACATTCCGTTCCATCGGTAGTAAAATCGTTCTGGATATCGACATCACCCTGTGATGCGGATAGAATACTGACGTTCATCTTTGTTACCTCTGAAGGGGACTACGAAGGAGACAGAGACCTGTCATTGGCGTGACAGGTCTCTCGTTGATTGAGGGTCATGAGATTTCGAATCTGGCGGACCAATTCAATGAACTCTGGAGGCGATGGATCATCGACCAGTACCTGAACACTTCCGGCGGATATGACAAAGCCGCCGTGCCGGTGGAATGCCGCCGTGAGACGCTCTGCGATCCCCACTGCTTTGATGAACTCCGCTCCAGTTGCAGAAATCTGGTCAAATCTCACCCCCCGCCTTTTTTGCAGGGAATCTGAGATGACTCTCATTAACACAATTGCAGCTAACGATTCGTCGATCTTGCAGGTCTTGAGGAACTCGGTTGTCGAATAATCCTTGGCTGGATCGAGAACTGAAGTTGGGTCTTTCGTCGGCATGGATATTTCTCCAAAAATGAAACAGGAAATACGCCGCGCAACATGCGACGGCGAGGTTGCACTCAATGGCTAGCGCAGCCCGGCGGCTGCGAGGTCAGCGTCGGAAACGTCAGCAGCCTGATTCTGGGTGCGTTCGATGCGTGCCAGCCGTGCAGTGGTGACTGCGGCAAAGAATCGCTCAATTGATTCCGCCGAAGTAAAAGGGGTTTGCCCCCTGTACGTCACCTCAAGACGGATTCGATGTCCGTCGAGTCCTTCAAGCCCAACGCGAACCCAGCGGTACACTGTGCTCGGATTTACGGGACGGCCATCGTCGGATGGCGGGATTAAGTGTTTTCGTGCGTGGCTGAGGCTTACAAGCCGTTCTCTACAGTCGATCATGGATACTCCTCACGGGTTGTGGTTGAAGCGAGAACTCGTTCAATGCACGTGAGAATATTCCAGGTTTTGCGTCAGTCGAGATAGAAGCAATACACAATTCCGACTTTGCGCTTAAGTGTTTGTAGGCAGGGGTTGGGTTTCCGGATCTCCAAATTCAGGAAGCTGCAATCGCCACCGC
>JBDNFT010000970.1:0-2833 GCA_041689695.1 Planctomycetaceae bacterium
ATCTCCGGCGATGATCCGGAAATGCCGCTGAACGGAGAACCACTGTCAGCCGAAGCTGTCCACACAATTCGCACATGGATTGCCCAAGGAGCGAACGACGATTCCCCACCGGCTGTCGGAGCGAGGATCACACCGGAAAATCCTCCCGTGTATTCATCGCCGCCGGTTGTGACATCGATGGATTATTCGCCGGACGGAAAATTATTGGCAGTCTCTGGATATCACGAAGTCCTGATTCATACGCTCGACGACAGTGCGCCTCCAAAGCGTCTGGTCGGTCGATCGCAGCGGATCGAATCGCTGGCCTTTTCTCCGGACGGCACGATTCTGGCTGTTGCTGGAGGCACGCCGGCATTGTTCGGTGAATTGCAGTTATGGAATGTTGCGGAAGGTAAGTTGCTGCATTCCGTCACGCTCGCTGTGGACACATTGTTTGGCGTCACTTTCAACGGTGATGGTACTCTGGTGGCTGTTGGCGCGGCCGACAATCGTTTGCGAGTCGTCAAGGTGGAAACGGCTGAAGTGGTGATGCGAATGGATGCCCATTCGGACTGGGTTTTCGGGTCAACATTTTCATTGAAGAACGACCACGTCATCAGTGTCAGTCGCGATATGTCCATGAAGCTGACAATCGTGGCCAGTGGCCAGTTCGTGGACAACATTACCAGCATTACCCCCGGTGCATTGAAAGGTGGACTGGTTGACGTGATTCGTCATCCTGCTCGCGAAGAAGTGCTGGCGGTCGGTTCCGACGGAGAACCTCGGCTGTACAAAATTTTCCGCGAGCAAGCTCGTCAGATTGGCGACGATTTTAATCTCATCCGAGCTTACTCAATTCTTCCCGGCCGGCTTTGCGATTTGGATCTGACGCCTTCAGGAAACAAGTTCGTTGTTGGCTCCAGCACGGCGATTTCCGGTGCGGCACGGATTTACATGACTGAGGATGCGGCAAAGTTTGTGGATATTCCGGATGTGACTTCGCCCGTCTTTGCTGTCAGTTTTCGCCCGGATGAATTACAGGTTGCAGTCTCCGGATTTGATGGCATGATTAAACTGTGCAACGCAGAAACCGGGGTGGTGGAAAAGACATTTCCGGCCGCCCCTTTGACTCCAAATGCTCCGTCCGTAGCGACGGTGGAATAAAGTACGACAGGCTTTCCAGCCTGTCCCATATTAAAGTACGACAGGCTTTCCAGCCTGTCCCATATTAAAGTACGACAGGCTTTCCAGCCTGTCCTCAAAGACATGCCAGGCTAGAAGCCTGTCCTGCTGTTATTCACCACCTCTGTCTCAACGAGACCATTTATGATAACCATCGTCAAACAAACTTTCAGATTCGCAACGCTGCTGGCTTCCAGTCTACTACTGAATTCGTTTGCAGACGCCGACGAATCGGTTGCAACAACAGCCAATTCCGTGGTGCGAAATTACGTCTCGCTGGAAATCTACCCAGCCGAAGTCACATTGTCGTCGATCCGCGATTCGCGTCGCGTGATCGTGACTGGCGTGACAGACGACGGTCAGAAGATCGACGTGAGCAGCAAGGCAACCGTATCAACTTCGTCGCCGGTGTGCAGCGTTGGCGCTGATGGCTATATCGCTCCCGTGATGGCCGGCGACGGGGTGATCGTTGTAGAAGCTGAGGGTCTGAAAGTCGAAGTGCCGATTCATGTCACCGCCGTCGATGCTGTGGAAGTGGATTTCATCCGCGAAGTAAATCCGATCCTCAGCAAAGTCGGCTGCAATCAGGGAACTTGCCACGGATCACAGGCAGGCAAAAACGGATTCAAACTGTCGTTGCGCGGATACGATTCGGTCTACGACTATCGAGCCCTGGTGGATGATATCTCTGGTCGTCGCTTCAATCGATCCGAACCAGCTCAAAGTCTGATGTTGCTAAAGCCGACTCAAGGTGTGCCGCATGAAGGTGGTTTTTTGTTTGACGAACAGTCACGCTACTACAAAGTCCTCGAACAATGGATCGCGGAAGGTTGCCAATACAAACCCGAAGCTGCCCGAGTCGCCAGTATCGCCATCTATCCGCCAACACCGACGCTGCAACTACGTCATGATCAGCAACAATTGATCGTAATCGCGACGTTCGCCGATGGCGCGACACGCGATGTGACCCGAGAAGCTGTTTTCGAAACGAATAACTTTGAAGTTGCGACCGTTTCCAAGCAAGGTCTGATCAAAGCGGTTCAACGAGGTGAAGCGGCGGCTCTGGTGCGTTTCGAAGGCAACTACGCGGCCGCTCCGATTTCGATTCTAGGCAATCGAGATGGATTCGAATGGATGCCATCGCCGGAACACAATTTTATCGACACGCTCGTGAATGTCAAACTGCAGCGGATGAAGATTCTACCATCCGGTCCAGCTGAAGACGCAGAATTTCTGCGCCGTGCGTCGCTTGACATTGCAGGAGTCCCTCCCACGATCGAACAAGTCAATGCCTTCGTGGCCGACACAACTGAACCTGTGGCGAAGCGAGCGGCAATGGTTGAACAACTGTTGTCTCGGCCTGAATATGTCGAACACTGGACTTTGAAATGGAGCGATTTGCTTCTCAATCGACGTAAGACTGTAACCGAACGTGGCGTTTGGGCATTTCGCAATTGGATTCGCCAGGGCATCGCGACCAATAAGCCGTACGATGAGTTTGCGTCTGAGTTGATGACTGCTGGCGGAAGCACCCTTGAAAATCCGGCGGCCAATTATTTTCGCATCGCCCGTGAACCGAACCTCGTGATGGAAAACATGACTCAGGTCTTCCTTGGGACTCGCTTCAGTTGCAATCAATGTCACGACCATCCTTTCGAACGGTGGACTCAGA
>JBDNFT010000971.1:0-4174 GCA_041689695.1 Planctomycetaceae bacterium
ATCGACGGTTCCCGCGAGATGCTCGACGAAAAATGGATCTACTGGGAAGGACCGGGTTTCGAATCCGCGATGCCGATCAAATGGAAAATCGTTGACGATCGAGTTGATGGCGGAAACGCTGTGATGACGGATGATCCAGCAGCGGCTGGCGGACGCTTCGGTGCGGCGGATATCGTCACGAAGAAGCAGTATCGCGACTTCCGCCTGCATATCGAATTTCTGATTGCCAAAAAAGGCGGCAACAGCGGCGTCTATTTGCAGAACCGTCACGAGATTCAGGTGCTGGATGGCGACAAGACGACTCACGGTCTGGCCGCGATCATCAACGAAAGCGAATCGCCTTACTTTGCCTATAACGGACTTGGAAGTTGGAACAGCTACGACGTTACCTTTCGAGCCGCACGATTCAAAGACGGCAAACGTGTTGAGAAGGCTCGGGTGACGATGTACTTCAACGGACAGAAAGTGCATACGGACTTCGAAATCAATCAGGTCTGGGGCGGAGCAAACTCCGGTATCGACGGTGCAAATGAAGGTGGCAAAGGGATCACGGATACTCCCGGCGGATTGAAACTGCAGTGCGAAGGCCACGACGTTCGTTATCGCAATACGTGGATTAAAGAACTCAACCTTGAACAGCCAGTGACCGATTTCAACGAACCTACAGTCGCCGAAGCTTTGATCCCAAAAAACGAAACAGTTCAACACCTGTTCAATGGGAAAGATCTAACCGGATGGCAAGGCGATACGAATCGCTGGTCGGTCGATCACGGCATGATCCGCGGCGCGAACGACGACAACGTGGCCAGCAGCACGTATTTGTTCACGGGCAAAAAAGTTCGTGAGTTTCGATTGCTATTGGAAGTGAAGCAGACGATGGGTGAAGGTTACTCAACCATGCATTCCGCCGTGGCTGCATTGGGCGAACAATTCACCGACGCAGGCGAAAATAAGTTTGGCTTCAAAGGCCCGCTGTTAATGTTCTGTCACGACTGGGGCATCTGGGACGCACATCGCCGCAATCGAGTCGCACCGGCTGGAGCTGGTCCGCAATTGGAAAAGAAAGGCGAATGGAATCAGATCGAAATTCTCGTCAACGGCGATCGTATTCGGATGGCAGCAAACGGGACTGAAGTTTTCGACTTTACTGACAAGCCGGAGATGTTGCAGGCGTGTGCTCTTGGGCTTCAGATCCACAGCAATGACAAGCCGCAGGAATATCATTTTCGAAATCTGCTGCTGACTGAAAAGCCGGGCATGGAACTTGTCACGCTGAAGAAGTAGGTTGTACAGACGTAGGACGGGACTCCAGTCCCGTCCTGACATATCCTTGCTCCGGAGGCTCCCGCCTCCCAAGGTTTTCTTTGGAGGCGGGAGCCACACAAAGTAGACGTCACTCTCCGAGTGACGAAGGCCGCTAAACTCGGCCCGTGGCATTCATCACTCGGAGAGTGATGGATACTATAATCGCAAAGCGAGTACTATCGAGCATGGTACCCCGGCACGAGACGTAACGCACAGACGCACGACATAAAAATGAATTTGCCAGATCAAAAATTACAAGCTCCCATTGTTCTTGGCTCACGTTCCCCTCAGCGCCGTGAACTTCTGGGATCTATGGTCGGCGCAAAATCGCTGAAAATTCTGCCTCCTCTGTCTTCAGCGGAAGCCGATTTTCATGACGTGCGTAATGACGCGGGATTCGAAAGTCGTCTGATGGAGATCGTGCTCGGCAAATACGACGATGTGCGTCAGCAAACGATGGCGTGGAAGCATTCCGAGACGATCGAAAACACGACGCCGTACATCGTCGTTGCGGATACGATCGTCATCGCCACCAACGACGAGCACGAAAAAAGAGTCCTCGGTCAACCAGATCCAGACAACTGGCAGGTCGAAGTTCGAGACTGGCTACAGTACTGGCTGGCTGGACGAACGCACGAAGTCTGGACCGGCGCGATTGTGTCGAAAGGCGATCAGCAGCGTTCATTCATTGTGAAATCGAGCGTGACGTTTTCCCCGATGTCCGATGTGATGATCGAATGGTACATTTCCACAAGTGAGTCTCTTGGTAAAGCGGGCGGTTACGCGATTCAGGCTCACGCTGCTGCGTTTGTGACGCAGTTCTCCGGAAGCCTCACGACTATTATCGGTCTGCCGTTGCTGGAGGTTGTTGGGGCGTTGCAGGAATTGGGTTGGGAGTTTCCAGATGGTGTATCAAGGGATTGAGCTGTGTTTTTGAAAACGGAAACAGGAACAGAGTTGTACCAGAGGGCTGACGCCACTCCGCTCGCCGGAGCAGGTCCGATCGTCATTGGCGGACGAACGTTGCCGACTCGGTTCTTTCTGGCTCCGCTGGCAGGCTACACGCATCTGGCATTTCGCATGGTGCTGCGCGGCATCGGCGGACTGGGACTCGCGACGACAGATTTGGTTCTGGCATCTATGCTGTGGTCTGAACGCCGCAAGTCACTGGACCTTGTGGAAACATGCGACGACGATCGTCCGCTGTCAGTGCAGATCTTCAGCGGTGAAACGCATCACCTGGTGAAGGCAGCGGTCTGGCTTCAGGAACACGGCTACGAAGGCATCGACATCAACATGGGTTGCCCGATGGCTAAGGTGAACAGTGCTGGTGGCGGAGCTCGCTTGATGTGCAATGTTGATGGCGCGGTGAATATGGTGTCACGCGTCATTGATGCGGTTAAACTTCCAGTCACCGTAAAAATGCGACTCGGCTGGGATTCCAAAACGCTCACCGCTCCACAACTCGCAACGGCGTTTGAAGACATCGGCGTTGCGGCTGTCACCGTCCACGGTCGCACGCGATCGCAAGGCTTTCACGGATCAGTCAATCGCGACGGAATTCGCGAAACCGTCAGTGCCGTTCGATCCATGCCGATCATTGCCAACGGCGACGTAAGAACTCCCGAAGATGCGTTTTCGATGATGCAGGAAACCGGATGTGCGGCAGTCGCCATCGGCCGCGGAGCGATGCTGGATCCGTGGATCTTTCGCCGCATCGAACGACTTGCCAACGGAGAAACTTCCGCCTGGGAACCATCAGCCGACGAACAGGTGCAGTTCCTGTCGGATCATTTCACTCTCATGGCCCACCAGCACGAAGATCGCGCGTGCCTGATGTTTCGCAAATTCGCCGCGTGGTATGGCTCACGACTTGGAATCCCGGAAGACCTTGAAGATCGCCTGCGACGATTTGAATCCTTTTCAGAATTTGAAGAGATCGTTAAGCAGATCCAAAGACGCCACGGAGAACGTGCAGGCTCAGTCGCGACAGCCTTGGTGAAAACTCCGAATGGCCCGGTGGAACACTGGTAGCCAGCCATTCGACATCAGCGATCATAATTTGGATAACGAATCTTTGCTCAATCGGACCAGGCATGGACTGCGAGAACCGGACAACGTGCGTGCTCGACGATCTGTTCTGTTGTCGAGCCTCGCAATGCATCAAAGAATCCATGCCGACCGGATGTGGTCATGACAATCAAATCAACAGCTTCCTGCTCAGCTTCTTCGCGAATGGCGGTGACCGGCGAACCAAGGCGATTCACCCAGCGCCATTTTGCTTTGTCTTCGGCTGGTAAGCGAAGAGCCGGCTGAGCTGAGGAATCTCCAACGTGCAACAATCGAACTTCGCACGGTCCTGATGAGAGCGCTCGAATCAGATCGGCCGTCACTTCAACGGCGGGTGATGGATCCGGATCGTTATCGACCGGCAGCAGGATTCGTTTCAGATGGCACTGGCCTGACTGTTCATCCACGAATCCTGAGTGTCCGAACGGGATAAAGAAGCGTCGCGCCGTCCGTGCGGCTGTTGATCTTTCCTGCGATCGTGTGATGCATCCAACGATCAAGTCCGTGCCTTTGATGAGTCGCCAGTACCAGTAGATCAGCCGGATGCCGTTCAAGATGATGCAGAATTCCATCGGCTGGATCGTCGTCAACGATCGATGTCTTTGAAATCTGGACTTCCAGATGCGCAACGTCTGTCCGCGATGCCTGGGGTGGCAGTAGTTGCCAACGGCTTAGAGTGTCACGAACGGAAGAATATTTTTTCCAGTCCGGATGTCGCTTTTCCCGATCGACGTGCAGTATTGCCAGAGATCCATTGGTCGCACAACAAAGCCTCAGTGCATGAGTAAATGCAGCCTCA
>JBDNFT010000972.1:0-10337 GCA_041689695.1 Planctomycetaceae bacterium
GCAAGAATGGTTTCCCCGGACGCTTACGCGTATCTGCATTTCCTGCTCGATGAAGTCGCGGACGCGGAAAGATGTCTGCGATCCGTTTTGGAGAATTGTTCGTCGGGCGATCCATTCTTATCAACAGCACTGGCAAATCTTGTTTACCTGCTCAACGTGGAAAAACGCCATCTTGAAGTGCGAAAGCTTCGCTCACAGTATCCCGGTGCGAGTCTGCCGACGGCGGAAGATGCAAGCGCAAACACGGCGAGCTCGGCAATCCCTGAGCGCAGTTCGGTGTATGTTTCTTATGCGTGGGGGGACAATTCACCGGAGGGGCGTAACAGGGAGCAAATCGTCGATCTGCTCTGCAAAACACTTCGCGATCGAGGTGTCCAAGTACACAGGGATAAAGACCACCTTACAGCAGGAAAGTCAATCGCAGAGTTTGCAAAACAGATATCCAAATCGAAGCGGATCATTGCGGTGATCAGTGACCGTTACCTCCGATCCAGATATTGCATGGTCGATGAGTTGTTCCAGGCATATACGCGACGAAATTACGATCGTCTTGAGTTTCAGGAAGAGATCATTCAGGTCGTACTTGATGATGCAAGTGGCACTTTGAGCAACCCGCAAAAGGTTGCCGAGCTGGCCGCATTTTGGCATGAAAGAGCAAACTCACTCCAAGACGAGTTGGTAAAGTCTGATCCGCTCGCAAAAGCATCTCGCTCCTTTGTCAATCAGATGCAGGAGATGGCGGAGCGACTGCCCGAAATGCTAAGTGTGTTGAACGATGTGGTGATGAAGCGTGGATTCGATGAGATTGTGAACGACAGTTTTGCGGAGATTCTGAGTCTGATCCCAATTCAAGAAGCGAGTCACGCTTCGCCTCCTGGTCAACAGGATTGGACTATCTCCCAGGATCTCGCGGATCAAGTTGGAAATGCAATCGCAATTCAACTGGAGGCCGATTGCCGGGCCGAGAATGAAATCGAAATCCAGCGGCTGTTCCACCAGGGTATGTCATGGATTGAGTCTGGAGCAGAGTTTGCAACACCTGCTGTGAAAAGGAGATTGCTTCTCTGGTTGAGTAACGCCCTTCTTCATGACCAGAACGACCAACGAATCAAGACACACGGTTTGGTTGATGTGTCAAAGCTTGTTGACAGGGCAAACAAAGAGAAAGCTCCTCCGGATATTCAATTGGAAGCGCTGAGCGTTGCGATCAGCACTCATTTTCAGGAGTTGACTGGCGATGTTCCTGCGTCACTCGATGCCTTGAAGAGTATTGATCACCCGATCGCATTAGCAAATAGAATCCGAATACTGCTCAATCGACAATTCATTGATGAAGCCTTTGATTTGGTCCACCACAACCCGTTGGATGATCGCTGGGCTGAACTCGCTGTCGTGGTGTACGTTCGAAAAGATCGCATGTTAGATGCGGAAGCTATCTGTGAAAAAATGCGTTCAAATGAACCGTCAGCGGATTCGCGTAGTTCATATTTACGATACTTTCGTTGCCTGAGTTGTTTCGCACATGAGCTTTATGGGAAAGCATTTGCCAATCGCAATTCTGGCGAACGACTTTACCCTGATCGATTGCTGAACGAAGAACGGAAAAGCCTGGTACACGTGCTACGCATTCTGGAACCGATCACTTCCAAAGTGCTGGGAGCCAGTAGAGTTGAAAATGGTGTTGAGCGTGCTGCAGTCGAACTGGCGATTGGAACATCGCACTTAGTCGGTGACACGAAACAGGTTGACCGACTTCGAATTCACACAGACTCGGTACCTGCGGAATTCAAGGCTAGACTTTCGGAGATTCTTGCCACATCACGACCAATCTCAAAATATGTGATTCAGTCGTTTCGCGGTGGCTACCTAACTCCAACGAAAGTGATTTTTGACAGACTAAAAGTCGATTGGCCTGAAGACATCGACGTTGCAATTTCGATTGTCGAGGCTCAAAGCATGATGCCTAGTGAAATTGAAGACGCAATTGATGCGCTCGACCGACTCTCCGAGTGCGACCTCACAGCCGAGCAGAATATTCAATTGTCGCGCGCGGCGCTTCAGATTACCATCGACTCCGAACCGGGGCTTCGTGACGCCGCTTTTGGCTTGCTTGCCAAGCTTGCGGGGGCCAAGCACTACTACTTGAAAATGGTTGAGGCGAAGTGGGCACTTGACGAAAAGAAGTTCGAGCGAGCGTTAGAGCTTTTAAATGAGCGACCTGCGTCGGAAGATGCACATTGGCTGGGATTGCGTGCCAGTGTGTTGGAACAGCTCGGAAAGCTGGATGAGGCCCTCGCAGATCTACAACAATTGTGTCAGCTAACAAGTGCGTGGCATGCGCTTCGACGGGCTGCAGAGATGGCAGAGAGGCTGGGAAGGGTTGATGTGGCAATCGAATTGATTGAACGCTTGGTTCACTTTCCCGAACAACGTCGATTCGCTTCGCAAAAACTCGCAGATACCTTGTATAAGTCAGAGGGGGGTGACAAAACTTTCCGAGCTGCCGAAATCTACGAATGCCTGTACAACGAATCGCCAGATAAACCCGAACTGGCGATGAATGCAGTCGTTTGTTTCGTGGATCTCAACGAACTGCCCAGGGCGTTCGCATTGCTCCAGGAAGTCACAAGCTCGCATCCGGATTTCTTGAGGGCATTCACCACCTTTGCGTATCTGCTGATGGCAAACAATCAGACTGATCAGGCATTCTCGCTCCTGAACGAAGAACCTATCCGGAATCGTTTCTGGACTGAAAACAAATACCTGGTGCTCTACATGGAACTTGGGTATCGAACAAGCCATGAATTAGAGGCTCATGCGGCGATGATGCAGGTCCGCAGCCTCGAAGACGGCATCAATGAATCGAACCGGACGATTCGCGAGTTCGACTTTGATGCCGTCGTTGAACAGTTGCGGGACCGACGCGAATTCATGGAGAAAATGAACGCCCAAGTCGTAGGCGGTCGCACTCCGTGGACGCTACTCCCGCTAAAGATGGGAGTTCCTCTGCAACAGGCATGGGCCTACCGCACGCAAAAACTGATTCCCTGGGAATCTGTAGCGGGCCGTGGTCAATTTTCAACTTACGTCAGCAACGGCTATTGTGCAGAAACGGATGTGGATGGAACACGCCAGCTGAACCCAATAACCGCCCCGGAACGTGGCACTGATATTGTCGCTGATATCTCAGCACTTTTAACACTGCACAGTCTCGGCCTGACTGAAATGGTGACAACGTACTTCGGCACGATTTACGTTCCAGCATTGTATCGAGGTCTCGAACTGGAAGACGCCCGGCGTTTACAGCCACACCAACGTTCCCAAGTCGACCAATCATCTCGCCTCTATGAGCTACTATCGCGGGGAGAACTGAGACGCACCGAGACAACTTCCGGTGGTGAATACACCGTGGACGCTGAGCGGGACGACAAAACCAACCAATGTACGGTGGGTGATTTTGTTGAGTGGATGTTCAGGCAAGGGCTTATTTCGCACAAGATTCGCGATCGTGCATTTAACTTCGGGAACTTGCAGTCATTGGAGGTCAGTGTTCTCGACAACGCATCGACAGTGGAGCAGTTCCGATTTACAAGCTACGCACTGCAAACGATCGAGTCCAACGGGCTACTCGATCACCTCTTGAAATCTCACAAAGTCTATTTGACGAAAGAAGCAGTCACTGAGATTGAACATGATCAGTTTTCAATGAACCAACAAGCCAGAGTGGCAAGAGAGAGCCGTAAATTCTGGCAAGCCATGCGTGATAATGATTCATTCGTATTCGCGCGAGTGAACAAGTCGCTGAGCGATGCTAATGACACAGATGATTCTGACTTGGCCGACAAAGAGACCAGCATTGGCTTTGATGTGTGTTTTAGTTCTTTAATGCTGGCTAAAAAGCGTCAATTGCCGCTGTTTTCGGACGACCGAGTATTGCACGCATTGATGCAGAATACGGGAAACGTTGCCCCCACTTCCTCGTCCGCATTTAGCACGATCGAGTTACTTTCGAGTCTGCGAAGTGCCAAGGAGCTTGACGACGATGATTTCCTGACGCATGTACTGAGACTCATTGAGTGGCGATACCGATTTGTCTTGCTGGACGAGTCAGTACTGCTATTCGCTGCAAAAGCATTTCGGGCAAACTCTCATGGTTTATCAGGGCCACTCAGGCGCATTGCAGCCTACATTCAGGACACCATGATTGACGTTGGTTTGTTTGGAGGCAATGAACAGGTGGACCCTCCGCGTTCTATGGCAATCGACCATTTCAGACATTGGACGCAGGTCTGTGCCCGCTTTGTGAATCGTTTGTGGAGCGATGCTGCATTCTCCGATGCCGACGCGGATTTGCTGACGCGCTGGGCGATTGACAACCTCTTGCCGACAATTGGTATCACAATACGCCCTGACCTTCGGATGAATCTGATCCAGAATCAGGCGAGGTTGTTTCTCTCGCACCTACTCTCACAACGTGGATTGAATCCAGATACGTCGCGTTCAGCACAACTGATGTCCGTCCTCCGCGAGTGCCTCGGAATGCGGGATGGCGAATTCTGGCGAAGTGTGTTTGGCCTGATTGAAGTAGACGCTGATGGAGACGGGTTGGATATTTCTCCGGACAACTGGAAACGAGCAAAAGAAGTACATCGACGCGGAGTTGCCAAGCATGCACTCGCCCAGTTTCACGATGATGGCGGGTATCAGGTCGATGCCCGCGGAGCGGCCCTGCTCGAAGCTTCACGATCGCTCAAGAGACGAATTGGTGGCGACGTTCCACCGGACTCGATAACGGAGGTAATGAGAGACTTTCAACATGAACGGTTCGTGAAGTCTGTGCCTCTCGGGCCTTTGTTTTTTCACCTCGAAGAAAGCAAACAACGTGGTGGAGTCTTTGAAAGCACTGATCTGTTGATCTACCCAAATGCTGATGCTCGGTCAGCGGTGCTGGAATATTTCAAGATTCTGGCTTCTGGTACGCAGGATGTGGTTTCGCGTCGAACAATCGAAGCATTGAGGGTACACCGCTCAAAGATTGTTCAACAGCGGGCCGTCAACTGGTATCCGGCAGCCGAGGACCTTTTGGCGGCTATTGAAAGCGACTGGCAGTTGAATGTTGCTGGCTTCAGGCAGGCAACGATAGCGCAGAGTCAGGATTGGATTCAGAAATACTGGGTGCGATGTGTGCGTCCCGAAAGTCATCCCGCAAGTACGGTGCCTCCTGAGGCTTTCAATGCATGCACAGATGCTACAACGCTGAAGGATCGAGTATTCAATGAGCTCGAGGCAGAGTCGGATCCAAATCTGCTGATTGAAAAGTACTGCCAACGAGTCGGGCATTTGCCACTCGATAACGAATGGTCTCTGTCGTCACTTCTCGAACGTCTGGCACAGAAGTCAGGTATGGAGCCAATCATCGATTGTGTTCTCAACACGGCGGGTATTAATAGTCCACTGCACGCTTATCAGGGCTGCCGAGTGCTGGTTGACTTTTGGAAGAAATTGAGTCCCGAGCAGCGGTCAAGAGCCGGTACGTGTCTTTCAAGATTCGTTGTGATGTCCCGCGGCGAGAACCTCTATACGGTTGAAGGGCGGCATTGGTATTTGCTCCATCGACTGGCAAATCATTTCCTCGACTGGATATCGCTCTACGGACCAGAAGTGGGAGAAGACAACAGTGCGAGTCTCGCTTGGTGGCTATCTGAACGATTGACAGCGGTCCTCGTGGCTGACATCGAAGGAAGTAACAATCCGAAGGAGCGATTTGAATTTCTGCGTGAGAGAATAGTTGATCCGCCATGCAAATCCAGTTCTTCGGCAAAACAGCTTGTTCGGGGCAGTGCCACTGGGACTGTCTTCCAGTTGAACACGCATCTGATCCGGAACGGGGGCCCATTTTTCACGTCGCTCATCGCGAGCATGGGAGAGTTTTTAAGCGACATCGTCGAATGCCTGGACGCTGATGCGAAAGAGCGAATTGCGGAATGGTTGCTGGTTTATGCAATACATCGGCCCACAGGAGTGACGCAGCCTAACAGCGTCCTCTTCCGCGACCATTCAGCAAAGATTGGTCGTGTGCTGGCTGCGTGGAAAGAGACGATCAGTCAGGAACCTGATGTTGACGCTGCGTTTTCAAATTTAGTAGAAGAGTGCGAGAAGCTTTCTGAAGAGAATTTCATCGACGACATCTTAAGACGATTCGACGGCTATGAAGAAATCGAGCGAAGCAATTGGCTAAACCGATTTCGAATCGCCGCTCTGAATCAAAAACTGGCTTTGGCCCCAATACAGAAGATGCTTCGCAACCAGAGTGAACG
The DNA here is from genome assembly GCA_041689695.1 of Planctomycetaceae bacterium. Taxonomy (GTDB): domain Bacteria; phylum Planctomycetota; class Planctomycetia; order Planctomycetales; family Planctomycetaceae; genus SXXK01. Next base: position 6,318 of record JBDNFT010000972.1, read on the forward strand.
CAAGAATTTCGTCAGTGCGTTATCGTCCGAGAACGTTCCGCTCATGATCGATTTGTTACTGTCAACACAGCATCAGGCAGGTGACCCATGGCTTCACGAGTTGCCTCATCTCCTCGTTGAATGGCTGGACCATGTAGACTCGCTCGAGACGAAGGCGATAGTTTTCAACGGAATCCTTTGCAGTTCGGCAGTCGGGAACTGCCCTTCAGCGTTGCGTCGAGTGCGGGAAAGAGACGACGTGTCCCAGTTGGAACCTGCTTTTCAGTTTCAGCTTGAGCGAATCAAATCCTATCGCAACAACGTTCCTCGGTGGACATGGAACCGACTCCGAGCATATCTCGAACTCTTGATCTCTTAATCGACAAATAGCTTCCGTTGGCAAACAACCTTGGCTGTGGCTGGCCGTATGCCGAAAGGGAGGTCACACAATGTCGGTGGTTACGAACATGATGGTGTGGGCACAGAAACAGGCGCTGCGGCGGGGACTCAAGGTGTGACGCCTTGCTTTCGGACTACTGTCTTTGGGCTGAAGTCGCCGGCCCAATTACAGATAGAAGGAGCGTACCAGGGGACGCAACTCATTTCTGAAACAATGAGCTGCGTCCCCTGGTACGTCGCCCGAATTCCAGACCATTGAACCGTGGCACTTGGTTTCGCCGTGGCTGAGCACGCATACGGGTTGTCTTCAACCGAGCTTACTTTGCCTACTTTGCATTTTCGGTCTCCCGAATTGCAAAACGGTAAACCGTTCCTTCCACTGTAGAAGTAGAAGTGACTGAACCCTTGCCAACCGATTTGACGGTCGGTCTCACCGTGGGCAATCCTTTCCATTCGAAACCATCTCCTTCAAGCATTGTGCGCTCAGGGAGTAAGATAAAGGTGCGATGGTAACGCGTGAGTACCCAATCGCTCTTGATAACTGCAGCACCATCGCCATCCAGGCGAATCAAATAGGACCGCCGTCCCTCTTCACCAGTCACGGATTTCGGTTCGACACCGATTCTCTTGTCTACGGTGAGTGATATTTCCGTCGGCATCTCGTCACACGCAAAGTAAAGATCGTGTCCTGATGAATCACACCCGACAGAACAGAACACGATGGAAAAGAAAACCAGCAACATTGAATGCCGCATTGATTGTCCTCGATTCTTTCAAGTGCGATTAAGGAAAGAAGCATTTCTTCGCTGCACGCGCCGAATGAAACTCGCGGGGGAAATTTGCTGCACTTCGGATGGCTTGTCGCGTAAAAATATGTTACGCAACAGGTTTATCTTCGATCAGGCGGAAGAATATGCACATCTACTGCTAGATTGACGGCAATAGCTCCTCCCAAGTTGAGAAAGCCCGGACCTGGATCGTTCGGTATATATGAGGCGACGACATTCCCATTGACGATGACCTCATATGCCGGGCGCGAAAGGGGACGCAGCTCATTGATTCAGAAATGAGCTGCGACCCCTTTCTTTCTTCAGCGATCAAGTTACAATGCTGGGGTTGCTGATTTAGCGGCGGGGGCGACTTTCAGAATGCCTTAAAGTCCGCCACGGGCATTGCGAGTCTTTATCAACTTTGAATGCTGATCTCTTTCAAATTCGACGGATGGAAAATCCTGCCATGACGACCACTGCTTGTGCCTGTGTTCATTCTTCATCGAAAGGGCAGCGAATCCGGTTCGTGCTGATTGTCTGTTTCCTGTCGTTGTTTGTCAATACGGCAGAATCCCAATTAGTCGCGACCAAACGTAATCCCCCGCTGCGGACACAGAACGTCCTGCTGGTCACGATCGATGGTCTTCGATGGCAGGAAGTCTTTGGTGGCGTGGATGTGACACTGATGGAAAAAGAGGCGGGTGGTGTCAAAGATCTGCCAGCACTCACGGAGCGATTTGAGCGTGAGACCGCTACGGAGAGTCGGGAAGCTCTGATGCCGTTCTTCTGGAATAGTATTGCCGGGCAGGGAATGATATTTGGCGATCCTGAGCAGGAATCGAAGGCCGTCGTAACGAATGGGCTGAATTTTTCTTACCCCGGATACAGCGAAATCTTGTGCGGCTTCGCGGACCCGAAGATCGATTCGAATGCGAAACAGAATAATACGAATATGACGGTGCTGGAGCGGATCAAACACAAGCCGGGCTTCGAGAATTCCGTTGCGGCCTTTTGCAGTTGGGATGTTTTTCCCTTCATCATCAATAGGTCTCGCAGTGGGATTCCTGTCAACGCTGGCTGGGAACCACTTGCGACGGATCTTTCGCTGAATCTCGCTGGGACGGACGCTGAGGCAGCGTTGCGAACGCTGGATGAAGTCTCAACGGAGTTCCCTCGATATTTTCCGGAAGTGCGATACGACTACGTCACGTTTCGAGGGGCCGAGGAGTACCTCAAGGCGAAGCGGCCACGACTTATGTACGTGTCTTTGGGGGAAACCGACGACTGGGCTCACGCGGGGCGATACGACTTATATCTGGACGCCGCATTCCGGAGCGATGACTACATCCGCCGACTGTGGCTGCAGATGCAGTCGATGCCTCAGTATCGTGATTGTACAACTCTGATTCTGACGACTGACCATGGCCGAGGCGACAATCGAATCGACTGGAAAAGCCATGGTGAAAAGATCGAGAACAGTGAGTATATCTGGATGGCAGTGATGGGACCGGATACGCCTCATACGATCATCAAGGGGACGACTGTGACTCAATCACAAATCGCAGCGACTGTCGCCGCCTGCCTGGGGTTCGACTATCCGTCAGAAGAGCCTCAGGCCGCGCCGCCGTTGCCGGTGTTGCGGTAGGAGGGTTTTGGCTGGACGACGCGATGCCGTTAAGCACCCAGGGCGATTGCGTGTTAAGTCGTTATCCGAACAGGACTTTTGCGAGGTAGTCTGTGTCCCATGCAGCGAGGAGTCGTTTGTTTTTGATTCCCAGCTTTTCTGATTTCTCGTTCTTCAGCATGCTTAGAGCGAAGCGGCGGATGACGCTGAGGTTCGCATCGGCGTGCCCTTTGCGGACTCGGCAATCGTCTTCGCGGAACGTCACATCCAGTTGCCAGTGAAGACTATTTTCGATTCCCCAATGACCGCGGGCGGCATCCGCAAAACGTTTGCCGGAAACATATCGCGTCAGAATGTAATACCGAATCTCGGTGTGTTCTTTGCCGTCGCGAACGGAAATATTTGTCGCCATCCCGATCGCACGCACGCGATTCCATCGTTCCAGATCTTTGACGGATTCAGGAACAGGACAGATCGCATACACGCGAGAGTCTTCGCGGCCATGTCCTTTCTCTGACGAGTCCATCCAGCGAATTTTCGCATCCTGAAAATCGGTCTCGACCAGTGCATCAAAATGCTGTTCGATGGCGGCATACAGCTTGGGCTGATTCTGCTTCACAGCGATGCATGCGTCCGCTTCTTTTTCTACGATCTTCTCGATGATTTCTGTCTGGCAGCCCATCGCGTCAATCGTCACCATTCCGCCTGAAACATCAATTAAATCCAGCAATTTCGGGATCGCGGTGATCTCGTTACTCTTCTCATCGACGACAACCTGACCCAGGGTGATGTGATTCAATGTGGCCCATGCGCTGACCATGTGAATGGCCGACTTGCTGCTCGCGGTGTCGTAACTGCGTCGCAGTTTTTTGCCATCAATTGCGATCACCTGTCCCGATGTGATCTCGTGCAGCGAAGTGATCCAGCTCAATAGACATGTCTCGAATTCACGCGGATTGATGGCTCCAAAAATGGTATTGAACCGATCATGCGACGGGATGCCGGCACTGACATCCAGATAACGCGCCAGCCATGCTTCATTCCTGCGTGACCATTTTGCAATCGCGACGAAGTCATCCGCGCCACTGATCACGGCACACAGCGTCATCACGACGACGTTCAGCAACGGATACGTCGGCTCGCGACGTCGAGGGTCCGTGAGATTTTCAAAGTGAACTCGTACATCCGCCGGGCCTGCTGCAATGATCATTTGCTATCTCCATCAGCAGCCTCTTAGACCGAACTTGA
>JBDNFT010000973.1:0-3665 GCA_041689695.1 Planctomycetaceae bacterium
CCCACAAACAGCATCAGCAAGCTGTTTGCGCTGGACATGATCATCAGACCAATGGTGGCACCGAACAGCAGCGAATAAAAGTCCGGGCCGTCTTCGTTGTCGGGAATGCCAGTCAAGGAAGTCAGGGCAATCGTCAGCAACAAAAACAACGACAGAAACGCACGGAAGTAGACTGTGAATGTATCGTGAATCAAAAGCCCTGTAAAAATCTTCTGCGACACGATCGCGTCCGGAGCACTGATCTGGCGAAACTGCAGCCACGTAAAAATCAATGCGATAAATGCACCAATCACGGCAGTCACTGAAGTTGGCACCCAACGGTCAAGGTTCACCAGCCGCATCAAAAGCATGACTACAATTGTTGCACTCAGGCACAACTCGACGCTGAAGCCTGGAATCGACAACGATAGTGTTTCAGAAATCAGTTTATCGAGAAGCTGGGGAAACAGCATTTTTGACACTTACCGACAAGAGAACAGGTTACACACAACGAAGCAATTCAATCACGATCAGCGCTGGGCTTGCATCTCATCCTGATTCATCTGAGCGGCTGACTGTTGATAGCCAGCTTCAGCAGCTTTCGCCATTCTGCTGATCGAAGGCGTCATAACATTAAAGATGATTCCTGGAACAACTCCAAAGATGATCGCCAGTGTCAGTAGTGATCCTGCGATAGCAGTTTCACGCATATTCATTGGAGTTAAATCTTCAGGATGAGGGCCTTTGTATTCAGCCCCCAGATAGACACGCTGCATCGCCCATAAGATGTAACCAGCAGTCAGAATGACTCCAGAAGCCGCAACGATCGCCAAGGCTGGATTGAAACTCCATGTACTCAAAATGACAAAGACTTCGCCGATAAACCCGCACAGGCCGGGCAAGCCGAGACCTGCGAAGAACAATCCTGCAGATAACCCACCATAAAGCGGCATCTTGCCCATCAGGCCGCCAAACTTGTTCAGATCGCGATGATGGACTCGATCGTAAATCACGCCCACCATAAAGAACATACCAGCCGATGAAATCCCGTGAGCGATCATTTGGAACATGGCACCATTCAGGCCCATCTGCCAGTACTCGGAGTTCATTGTTTCGCCAGTTTTTTCGTTAATCTTCCAGACAGCCAGACCAAGCAACACATATCCCATGTGACTGACAGAGCTGTACGCAACGAGGCGTTTGAAGTCCGTTTGAGCCAAGGCGGCAAAGGCACCATAGATGATACTAATGACACCAATGGCGACCATCGAATAGGCAAGATACTGAGCACCATAAGGACATAGCGGAAACGCAATTCGAATGATCCCGTAGCCACCCATCTTCAGAAGAACACCCGCCAGAATCATACTGATTGGCGTTGGAGCTTCTACGTGAGCATCAGGCAGCCATGTGTGAACCGGGAACGCAGGAAGTTTGATGGCAAAACCAATGAACAGCAGGACGAACGCTGTAATTTGCATCGACGGACTGAGCAGGCTGCCAGTGGTCGCGGCTTCCGCAAGTTTGATGAGGTTGAAGCTGTCTTCTCTGACATCACTGTTGAAGTAAAACATCAACATTGCGATCAGCATTAACACGCCTCCTGCCAATGTGTACAGGAAGAATTTGATTGCAGCGTATTCTTTTCGAGGTCCACCCCAGACGCCAATCAGGAAGTACATTGGCAGCAGCATAACTTCCCAGAACACATAGAACAGGAAGAAGTCGGTTGCCAGAAATACGCCCATCATGCCCGTTTCCAGCATTAGAAACAGCACCATGTAACCCTTGATGTGCTTCGTGATGCTCCAACTGGCAGCCATCGCCAACATGCTGACAAGACTAGTCAGCAGCACGAGCGGCATGCTGATTCCATCGACGCCGAGTCTGTAGTAGACATTCCAGGAAGGAATCCATGCCCTGACAACTTCAAGCTGCATGCCTGGAGCGTCGGACTTGAATTCACCAAACCATAACACCAGCGTCAAACCAAAAGTCACTGCGGTCGTCGCAAAAGCGAACAATCGCATGGCCTCGGCATTCTTACTGTCAAACAGCAACGCCAGAATCAGCGCACCGACAGTGGGGGCGAAAATGATTGCTGTCAATAAAAATTCAGGATTCATCGTCTAACCCGGAAAGGTTGTGAACAGAATTGCAAACAGAGCCACAACACCCACAACAATAAACATTACATACTGCCGCAGTCGTCCGGTCTGAACAACTCGCAAAGAACGTCCGACGGCAAATGTGGAAGTGCCAATCAGATTCACAAAGCCATCAACGATCGCTTCGTCAAACAGCTTGTCCCATTTCGAAACAAAGATCATCACTTTGGCAGAAGCATGAATGATGCCGTCAAAGATCGTCTTATCAATCCACACACAGAGTTTTCCCACGATGAGCGAAGGATTCACAAACAATGCGTCATACAGTTCATCAAAATACCACTTATTCGCGAGAAAACCGTGCAGACCAGAAAGCTGTCTTTTGATCTCAGCGACGTTCACCATTGTCGTACCATACAACAACCATGCGATGAATGTCCCGGATGCAGCGGCGATCAAGGCAAAGGTACCTGCCGTGCCATGCACCTCGTGGATCGCATGGCTGCTGGGCAAAGTGATTTGACCAGAGTCAGCCACAGCGACAACACCATGAGCGACGTGTGAAGGTTGATCGCCAGTGATTAGCAGATAAAGTGGACCATGTTCGCCACCGATCGCACAGTACGCAGCAAATACAGACAACGCCAGCAGCGGCCCAGTCATAATCCATGGCGACTCGTGGCAGTGATCATAAATATGCTGATCGCGCGGTTTACCTGCGAAGGTGTAGAACCACAGGCGGAACATATAGAATGCAGTAATGCCAGCAGTCACAAGTGGCATGATAAACAGCAGGAAGTGTTGTGGGTTTGCCTTCACAAATGCCAGTGAAGTCGCCACCACTGCGTCCTTCGAAAAGAACCCAGAGAACGCAAACACCGATGAAAAACCTACTAACCCAGGAATTGCCAGTCCGCTGATCGCGATGACACCTACCAGCATTGTGAATGCAGTGATGGGCATCTTTCTCCAGAGCCCGCCCATTTTTGGCATTTCTTGTTCGTGGTGGCAGCCGTAGATCACACTACCAGAACACAGGAACATCAGGGACTTGAAGAATGCATGAGTGATCAGATGAAACAGCCCGGCTCCCCAGCCGAAGACGCCCAAGCCCAGCATCATGTATCCAAGCTGGCTAATGGTGGAATAGGCCAGAACCTTTTTGATGTCGGTTGCAACAATCGCGATTGTCGCCGCCATAAACAAAGTAATACAGCCGACATAGGCAATCGTCAGGAGCACTTCCTGCACGAACATCGGATAGAAACGACCAACCAGATAGACACCCGCGGCGACCATCGTTGCGGAATGCACCAAGGCACTCACCGGCGTCGGACCTTCCATCGCGTCCGGAAGCCACGTTTGCAATGGAAACTGTGCACTCTTACCAATGCAGCCCGCGAATACTCCCAGGCCTGCTACCACGAGCAATGCATAGGGAATCGTCTTACCACCAAGAGGTTCGCCAGTCGCCGTAACGGCACCGATCTGAACATCACCTGATTCTGCATCTCGCAGCACATTGCCGGTTTCGTCGCGAGGCAGCATCTGAAACAAGCCAGCCTGAACGACTTCGCC
>JBDNFT010000974.1:0-1514 GCA_041689695.1 Planctomycetaceae bacterium
AACTGCCCGATCAAATCATTGCAAATGCCGATGAGTGCCTCTATTTTTCAAAACGCGAAGGGCGCAATCGCTCTTTTACAAGTGAACTCGGCGTAGAAAGTGCGGCGAGATGTTAGTCGAATGGTCAAATTGGGTTAGTAGCCTGCGAACCGATGAAATCGTTTTTGCACTGGGTATCCTGCTGTGCATTGATGCTCCGCGCTATGCCTACAGCGCGATTCTGATGGCGATCTGGGATCTGGTGAAATCACTGTGGACGCAGCGAATGCCGGGACCCGAAACGTCGGAATATAAATACTGTCCGCCGGTCACTGTGATCATTGCGGGGCACAATGAAGCAGACACAATCGCCAGCACCATGGGTTCGGTTTGGAACCGATATCCTCGACTGCAGATGATTGTTGTTGATGATGGATCGACGGACGGTATGACGGAAGCAGCACAGGCGTTCGCAGAAGGTCGAGAACAGATTCTCGTCATTCGCCGCGATCGTCGGGGTGGAAAATCGTCTGCGTTGAATTTCGGGCTGCACTATGCGACGGCCGAGATCGTCATCACTCTGGACGCTGATTCAAAGTTGAGTGACAATGCCATCTTTGAATTGTTGCAGCCTCTGCAGGATCCGCAGGTTGCTGCGGTGTCAGCAACTATTCTGGCTTGGAATCCGTTGGCGAGTCTGGCTGCCTGGCTTCAGGCTTACGAATATCGACAGACGATATTTATCAGTCGCATGACACGTGGACGCATGGGAGTTCTTGGCATTGTCTCGGGTGCATTCGGAGCGTTCCGGACAAGTGTACTTCGACAGCTTGGAGGCTGGGATGTCGGCCCTGGTGAGGACGGCGATTTGGTACTTAGAATTCGCAAGGCTGGGCACAAAATTGGTATGGCACCTTATGCGAATTGCTTTACGAACGTGCCAACGTCATGGACTCGACTATTTTGGCAACGTTGTCGATGGGATCGGACGGTCATTACGTTTGAATGCCGAAAACACGGTGACATGGCGTTTCCGTGGAACGAACACTTTCAGTGGTCCAGCTTTTTTCTGATGCTGGAACGTTGGATCTTCAATATCATCTGTGTCTTCATGTTCTGGTTTTACGGCGTCTGGATGTTCACGGTATATCCGGAAAGCCGCCTGAAACTTCTGGGGATGCTGTATTGCTGCGGGCTTTGTCTGGAATTCCTGCAGATGCTGGTATTGCTGTTTTACTCAGATCGATGGAAGCATGATTTGTTGCTATCGGCGGTGCTACCGCTGTATCCGATTTATCAGGTCTTTATGAAGGCGGTCGATCTGTTTGCGTTGACTCGTGAAATCCTGTTTCATGAATCAGGGGAGGATAACTTTGTGCCCGCGCACGTTCGCAAGGCAACATGGTAATGGTAATGGCGATGGTAATGGTAATGGTAATGGCTTAAATTCATGCTCATCGCCAGTGTGTCGATATGCCAGAACGAAGTGGCTGTTGCCGCATCAAGGACTGAACTTCAAATACTGAGACTTACAC
>JBDNFT010000975.1:0-3617 GCA_041689695.1 Planctomycetaceae bacterium
TCCGAAGTGCCAAAGGTTTTACACCCGGTCTGCGGGCGTTTGATGATCGAGTACGTACTTGATGCAGCCAGAGCGGCAGGAGTGACAAAGCTGGTTGTCGTTGTTGGACACAAAGCCGATCTTGTTCGCAAATCGTTGGCTCAACATGCTGACGTGACATTCGCAGAACAGACCGAGCAAAAAGGCACAGGCCATGCCGTGATGATGTGCGAAACGGCACTTTCCGGACACAAGGGTTCGGTCTTGATTCTGGCCGGAGACACACCGCTTCTTCAGGGCTCATCGCTAAAGGCTTTGCTTGATGTTCAAGCTGGTGAGAAAGCAGCGTGCGTAATCGGCACTGCGAATACTGTCAACAACGACGGTCTTGGGCGCGTGGTTCGTGACGCGAACGGTGCGTTTGAATGTATTGTCGAACACAAAGACGCCACACCGGAACAACGCAACATCACAGAAATCAATACCGGCTGTTACGCATTCAATACCCAGCTATTGTTGCAGTCATTGCGAAAGCTGAAGCCGAACAATGTGCAATCCGAATACTATCTCACAGACTGCCCACGCATCCTGATGGATGATGGCCATAAGGTTACGGCCAGTTGCAGCCTGACGCTTGAGGAAGCACTGGGAGTCAACACGCGAGTGCAACTTTCGGAAGTCCAGGCCAGCATTCAGACTCGCATTGTGACAGAGTTGATGTTGTCTGGAGTCACGATCGAAAACGCAGCACAGACGACTATTGATTATGGTGCAAAGATTGGCCGCGATTCAGTGGTGCGGCCGTTCACGATCATTGATGGCAATGCCGTGATTGGAGAAAACTGCGTCGTTGAACCATTCACGCATGTGGTCGGGCCTTGCTCTATCCCAGACGGCACTCGTGTAAAGTAGATGCGGCCTGTAATAAGGCGAGCGGAAGAATGAAGTATACGCAGGGACGATCATGAACGCAGAAGAGAAAACGCCTCAGACGCCCCCCCCAGCACGATCATCACAAACATGGATTGTTGGGCTGCTTGCAGTCGTCCCCTGTTTGTCGGCGGCTGTTTTTGGATCGCATAATTCCAATGGTCCCGCTTGCCTCGTGACCAGTAGCCGACCGGCATTGGTGTTTTCGGAGTATCTCGCCGACTACGGGCCATCTCCTGTTGCTCAGCAGCCACTGCTGACACCAATTTTTTACCTTCGTAACAACAGCACTGAAAAAGTAAAAATCACAAACATGCAGGCGAGCTGCGGCTGTCTCGCTCCCAGCATTAGTGCAACTGAAGTGGAACCCGGTGCAGTCGAAAAATTATCATTGCCCATTCGCCTCAATAACGAACCGTCTGGATCGCGAGAGTACACCGTCACCGTCTACTACGCAGACCCCAAACCGCGCGAAGTGACACTGACCGTGAAGGTCGTGTTGCCAGAAAAATCGCTGATCGTAGAACCGCGCGTGCTGATGGTGATGGGCACTGTAAAGAGTGGCCAGGAACACATTATTACGATTTCAGATTTTCGACCGGATTCGTTGGAAAAGCCGATCCGCGTGACCAGTGTCACTGGATCGTCATCGCTCTTTACGGCGCAGTTGGCGGGACAATTTGCGAGCGAAGGCGCAAGCCGTACAGCGTTGTCAGTTCACTTTCGTGAAAACGCACCTTTAGGGCGACACCGCGGATTAATCAATGTTGCGACGGATGATGAGCTGTTTCCTGTGATCCAGATTCCGGTTGTTGTCGGCGACAGTAAACGCGCGCTGTCCGATTCCATTCGAGTCTCACCGGAAGTCGGTCGAGTAGTCATCAATACCGCTGATGCTGCCAATTCCAGCGGCATGGTGATTGCGTTTGATATTCCGAGTCGCTGGAACGTGACACACTGTGACATGTTCCCAGCCGGTATCGTTGCAAATTACGCATCGACGCCTGGAGCAGTTGCCGAACGTCAGACGGTGAACGTCACGTTATCCGTGAGCGAACTTCCAACGTTGCGTGCCGAGCAAGCAGTATTAACGTTGAACGCCACCGATAATGAAGCACCCGAAATGGTGACAGTGCCAATCAACCTGGCTTGGAAATAACAACTACTCGTCTTTCCTGGCCATTTCCTTATACCGCTTCATAAACTTCGCAACCTTTGGGCCAACAACGGCACGGCAATAAGGATTGCCAGGGTTTCGAGCGAAGTAGTTTTGATGATAATCTTCCGCTGGGTAAAAGATTTTCATCTCTTCTAGTGTAGTCACGATCGGATCGTCAAAGTCGCCGGACTTATCCTGTTCGGCAATGACTTTCTTCGTTGCCTCTTTCTCGGCTTCATCACTATAGAATACCGCTGATCGATACTGCGTGCCGACATCTGCTCCCTGGCGATTTTTAGTCGTGGGATTGTGTGTATGAAAGAAGACATCCAGCAATTGTTCGAATTTAATTTCGTCCGGGTTGTATTCGATGCGAATGACTTCTGCGTGTCCTGTGAGTCCCGTGCAGACCTGTTCGTATGTGGGGTCTTTCACCTGACCTCCAGCATAGCCGCTGACAACTTTTTCGACGCCCTTCAGCTTCAGAAACACAGCCTCGGTACACCAAAAGCACCCGCCTCCGAAAGTAGCGAACTTCGTCTCCTTCGCAATGCCGTTGCCCGCTGCGGCTTTGTCTTTCGAATTCGTATCCTTGCCTTGTTCTTCTTTAGACTTATCATCCATCGCAGACACCCTTTGCCTTTCAAAATCTATACACCCAATGCCCCAGGAAGGACAGAGCGCTGTCAAAATCTTTGAGATTGAAATGAGTTCAATCAGAGTGTTGTACGCTGTCTGCGTCGCTTTTTCAAAAGGTTCTGCCAAAATCAACGGAGTTGCCTGTGAACTTTGTGCTCACGGACTACTTCTTTTAGCCAGGAGTCCTCCGCATGTGCGGGCGTTACACTCTGAAAACTCCCAATCCCAGGTTGCAGGAACTGTTTGGGCTGCAGGATCTGCCGCATCTGGTTCCACGCTTCAATATTGCTCCGACGCAGTCAATCCTGACGATCCGAGCATCAACACTGGTGCCACATCTGCGAGAAGCCGTCATGATGCGATGGGGCCTGATTCCATTCTGGGCGAAGGATCTGGCAATCGGCAACACAATGATTAACGCACGTGCAGAAACTGTCGCTGAAAAGCCTTCGTTTCGTCCGGCATTTATCAAGCGCAGATGCCTGATCCCTGCGGACGGTTTTTTCGAATGGGAGAAACTTCCATCCGGAAAGAAACAACCGTGGTGGATTCGCATGCAGGATGAATCGCCCTTCGCCATGGCAGGGCTTTGGGAAACATGGTCTCCGAAAACCGAACCCGCGACGACAAACGAGACGCAACTTGACGACTTAAAAGTGATCCAATCCTGCACGATTCTGACGATCAACGCGAATGCCGACATGCAATCATTACACGATCGTATGCCGGTCATTCTCCCCATCGAAGCATGGGCATCCTGGCTAAACCCTACGGCTGAAAAAGCGGAGCTGCAAACTTTGCTGAAGCCATTCGAAAATGGCCACCTGATTCGCTCCGCTGTGTCGATGGTCGTCAACCGCCCCATCGTTGATTCGCCAGAGTGCATTGCACCGGTTACTGCCGCAGACAA
>JBDNFT010000976.1:0-2311 GCA_041689695.1 Planctomycetaceae bacterium
GCCTGATAGGCGGCGAAAAAAGCATCTCGCTGAGATTTCATGGTCACGCTGCGGCACAATTCATCAATCGAATCGGTTTTGGCTTTCAGAAGAGTTGCAAATGCCAGCACGGCAACTTCGAGGGATTCCAATCCTTGTCCCGGCGAAAAAACCTTCTTGGAATCTGCCACATGCAGTCGTTGATCCCCGCGTTCCGGCGTGCAGGTGAGGACCGCTTTCAACTCATTCCACAGATCCAATGGTTCGACACGATCAGGCAAGAGCCATGCGGTTGCAGCAATGGTCAGTGGGCCAAGGTTTGGTCCATAGCCCGCTTCGTCTGTTCCAATAAAAATTCTGGCCGCCATTGTGAGTTTTTCGGTCTAGTATTTTAATTATTTTTCGCCAAAGAAAAACAATCGTCGAATGGCATGCAGCAGACCTTCGGGGGTGCCTGCCTTGGCTTCGTCCTTGAGAGCTTCCAGCGGCGGGTGCAGCAGCTTGTTCACGATTCGCTGGATCGTGGCTTCGATGGCCTGACGCTGAGGATCATCAAGCGTTGGAATTTTGCGATAAAGGCGATCGAGTTCACCGCGACTGATATCGTGCCAGTGCTCCCGCAGACGATGGATCACTGGACCAGTCGCTCGGTGATAGATTTCCTGCATGAAGGTCTGCGTCTGGTTGGCAATAATTGCCATCGCTTTGTCGACTTCGGCCTCGCGTGCCATGCGATTGCGATTGCACGTTTCTTCAAGTGCATCAATGTCATACAGGAAGACGTTGTCATCCACTGAGGCTGCTGCAGGATCGAAGTCGCGTGGAGCTGCAAGGTCCAGAATGAACACCGGATGGCGATTCGATTTCGCTCTGGCGGCTGCGAAACGAGCCTTGGAAATCAGGGTTTCCGATGCACCGGTGGTACTGACAATCACATCGGCTTTGGATAACCAGTCATCAAGTGTTGCATAGTCCACCGCCTCGCCGCGAAACTGCGTCGCCAGACGTTCCGCGCGGTCTCGATTACGATTTGCAACGACAATCTGGCACGCACCTTCGGACTGAAGGTACGTCAGAGTTTCTTCCGCCATTTCACCGGCACCGATGACGAGGACCGTTTTGTTGTCAAAGCGACTAAAGATACTCTTGCCGAAGTCGCCGACTGCAACACTCGCGATCGAAACACGTCCATCGGCAAGGCCAGTTTCTGTCCGAACCTGTGCCGACACCTTGAGAGCGTGCTGGAAGAGTACATTCGTTAACGGACCGCAGGCGTCATTTTCCTGAGCGACGCGGTACGCTTCTTTCACCTGATTGACGATCTGCGGTTCCCCCAGCACCATGCTGTCAATGCTGCAGGCGACCTGAAACAAATGTGATACGGCATCGACGCCGGATTGGGCGAGGACAGAATCGACGAACTCGTCCGTTGGGACATCGTGGAATCTTGAAATGAACCGAGTAATGTCGTCGAACGACACGCCGGATTCACCTCGCTCATCAGCCGCGTAGATTTCGACTCGGTTGCATGTTGAAAGCACGACAAGTTCGGAATCCGGATGAATTTCGTGCCACTGGCAGTAGGCTTGCTGCAGTTTTTCCGGGTTGGAAAACGCCAAGCGTTCCCTCAACTGCACACCCGCTTTGTGGTGGTTGCAACTGACGACCAGCACATTCATGGCGACACCTCGTCATTGCCGGGTTTGGCATCTGTCGGAGTGTTGCTGCTTGTGTTCGGCTCTGGGGCGGGCGAGCCGGAATGAAACGAAGTTAAACTGCCGGAGCCTGATAGAATCATCAGCCCGAAGACAGTCGTCAGCAGAAATCCACCACTCAGCAAAGACAATTGTGCGACCGCTTTGCCGGTTTGATGCGAACTCGAAAGGACTCGGATAAGAACGGCAACCATCGCAATCCACATGACGACGGTCGTCACGATCTGCGGATCGGACAACTTGATGCTTCTGGCCGCATCAGATCCGTTCGGCCAGTAGATCAAAACGAAACCAGTCACGAGTCCGATCGTGAGGCAGGGAATCGAGAATACGACCATCCAGCGATTTGCTGCTGTGAGGTTTTCGAGGCTGGGAAGCGCGAGTTTTTGAAGCCATTGATTGCGAGTTCGCAAACGTTGGTGGTGCAAAAGATACATTAATGCAGAAATCGCAGCCCCCAAAACGGCCGCGATTCCAAGGACCAGCGAAGCGGCGTGGAACATCACCAGGCGTCGCACGGCCAGCGGATCCTGCAAGCCAATCGCTTGGCTACTCACAAAAATCGCCACAATGACAAGCAGTAAAATTGCTGGCAGCATAAACAATCCGTGAGCCAA
>JBDNFT010000977.1:0-3741 GCA_041689695.1 Planctomycetaceae bacterium
CTATTCATCAGGCTCTGTCTTGACCGCATTACAGGAGGCGGGGAATTTGCCTGGAGATCACTCCGCCATTGTGGATGGTTGCCGTTATTTGATCGACTCGCAACTTGAAGACGGGACGTGGCGTGTGGGGACACATGCCAAGCCGATTCAAACGTACTACGAATCCGGATTTCCACACGGCAAGGATCAGTTTATTTCGATCGCCGCCACCGCATGGGCCACGCTCGCGCTTGCCGAGACTCTGCCGGAGACGAAGGTTGAACCACGCCCGTGACTCAACCTGAACTCGTTGAAGTTCGGCGTATCCGGGACAGCGCCGCTCACGTTGCTTTTACGGATTCTCTGTTTCATGTTGAACGGTGCTGGCATGCGAGCCGTTGAGCCAATTCGCTATCACTCGATGGTCCGGTTTTCTGACGATAAGGGAAAGACCTGTCTCTATCTGGCCAAAATAAGGTTGTAGACGCTGCTCGAATGGTCAAACGACGCAGAAACGTCGGCGACTATATTACAACTGACAATCGCCTACGGCAGAAACTGCCTGTCGGTGAAGATGTTGAAAACGTGTTCGTGATCGATCACGATTTCTGTGAGAGCTTTTGGGCACTGGACGAAGAAAAATTGGTTATCCTGCGATGTCTTAAAAATGTCCCCGCAATGCGGACACGCGACGGAGCGAACGAACGAGGATAGCATGAACGAAATGCGACGAATCACTCTGGGAGTCATCACACTGGTGCTCATCACATCGTCTGGATGCAGCAGCATGCTGCACGAACTGAAGCCACATCGTTTGTGGCGACTCAACTATCAGCCCCAGCGCGGCAATACAGACGGCAGCTATGGTTCCTATTTTTCCGTAGATGATCCGCTCGACAAACCCATAAAAACCGACAGAAACAATGAGCCTGCCGCAGAATGAAAAACTTGTCGTCACGTGTTCTGATGAATCCGGCACAGACAGACTCGGCGCGAGTATCGCCGAATCCATCACTGACGGCATTGTCATCGAACTCAACGGCCAGCTCGGTGCAGGCAAGACACGCCTGGTACGTGCGATCTGCGGCTCACTTGGCATCGATACGAACAAGGTCAACAGTCCGACATTCGTGCTGTTGCAGTTGTATACGGACGGACGAATACCTGTCGCACATTTTGACACGTATCGTCTTGGCGATATCGATGAATTTCTAGCCATCGGCTCGGACGAGTTCACTCAAGGCGGTGACTGGCTATGCCTGATCGAATGGGCTGAACGCGTCGATGAGTGCCTTCCGGCTGATCGGCTTCGGATCGACATTTCAGCGACGGACGCCGATTCGCGACGCTTTGAATTCAGTAGCTTCGGGCCATCAAGTGCCAAGCTGGTGCAGCGCATCAAAGAAAATGAGAGCCGATCGCACGGCTGAAATGGCCGGTTACCTGCACACCTTGCTGCGTTCGGCAGAAAACGCCGACACTGAACAACCGCTGCGTGGACTAGTTCACGTCAATGCATGATTCCGATGCTTCGTCATCGTCCGGAAATGCCGATTCTACTCAAGATCCTACTCCGTGGCCGATGCGATCCTGAACCATGAATCTGCTCACACGCTGGCTGTTGTTCTCTTTGCTGATCATCCCGATCACGGCTGGCACGGCCTGCGCGCAGGGTTCATTTCTGGATGACCTGCGACTTAAGTCCTACTCAAATCTTTCCGCCGCGACGACGTCAACTTCGCAGTCGCCAATTGATGCGGCACTGTCTGAGAGCAAAGCGGTGCCGGAAGATAGATCATCACGATTCCTTCGAAGTGAATCCATCGATCGAATTTCAACACTTGAGCCAGATCCTCAATTTGATGATCCGCGAGCAGTGATTGACCGCGATGATGAGTCACTCACTGGCCGCTGGTTACTAGACGACGCGACTACTTTGGCAGGATGCGAGACGCCGTGCGCTCCGGAATTCGATAATTGCGACACACCGCTGATTCGAAATCGCTCGACATGTTTTCAAGGCGCGCAGGCTGCATACGGAGTAATTCCGGCCAGTAGTACGAATGGGCTTGGGATCAAAACGGTTGAGCTGCTGGGGACATTTGCCGTGCCGATTGATGGCATGGATCACGTCATCACTTTCACACCATTTTTCCGTATGGATCAACTGAATGCGAATCCGGGCCTCGACGTGCCGGATGCACTTTATGAAGCGGGCGTTAAGTCGTTCTGGAAAAAGGTGATGAACGAACGGCTGACGACCATGGTCTTGTTTACGCCTTCCGTCAGAAGCGACTTTCAGTCCAGCGAAGGGGCATTCAAACTCTTCGGAATGGCCTTGCTGCAATGGAAACTTGTGCCGGACAAATTGTCGATGACTGGCGGAGCGATTTACACAGGGCGTCAGGATTTTCCGATGCTGCCGATGATGGGATTGCTGTGGATTCCGTCGCCACTTTGGAAGCTGGATATCCAGTTCCCGTCGCCGCGTATTTCACGCCGCCTGATGAAGGATGGTGCCAACAGTGAAACTTGGGGCTATCTGGCCGGCGTTTTTGGGGGCAACACATGGGCCGTCCGGCGAGCCAACGGAACGGATGATCAACTGACGCTTCGTGACCTGCGACTTGTGCTGGGTGTCGAACACCTGCTGACAGAAAACCGAGGCGTGTTTGTGGAAACCGGCCTGGTCTTCAGCCGTTCGATGGAATTTGAAAACACACCCGGCCAAATTGATCTCGGTGATGCTTTGTTGTTGCGGGCCGGTATTCAGTTTTAGGCTTGCGGCAGAATCAGTTTTACCAAAAAGATGTTGCCATGCCGAAGGAATCCGACGCGGGACGGTTCGGACTACAACGTAGGCAGATCTGTCCCAGATCTGCATCCTTCAGCATGGTCGATGGGAAATGGTTGTCTGGCCGCAGGTTCGGGAATTGGTAATTCATTGACTGCCGCGCGCCTTTTACGACGTTGAGTTTTGGAACCGAAGGTCGTCGTAGGACGGGACTCCAGTCCCGTCCTGATGTGAATAGGCTTGGTCTGGACGGGTCTGGAGACCCGTCCTACGTTAGTCACATTCCCACGCACTGCTTTATTTTTTTGTCGGCATGTGTTCATCGAACCAGTCCGCAAAATGCGGGATGTCCAGAATCATCGTGGGCCAGCCGTGCTCTTTTCCCGGACGTGTTTCAAGTCGCACATTGAGTCCTTCAGCGATCGCTTTGTCCGCAAACCGCTGCGACTGATCGACGGTCACCAGCGTATCAGCTTCGCCATGCACGATGAATATCGGCGGCATCGCCGGAGTGATGTGATAGATCGGCGAAAGTTCGCGGCCAAGGATCTTCCATGAATCCATCGATTCGGCTTTCGGGCCAAAGCCTTTAACGAAACTCTTCGGTGGCCCGCCGTCGCCGGGATTCTCCGTGGATTCGCCGAGGTTCAATAAATCTGTTGGCGGATAAAAACAAGCGACACATTGCACTGCGCTGGATTCACGATCAATTTCATCGGCAGCATTTGGATCGCCCGGCCCGCCGCATGTCCCAAGCATCAAACTTAAGTGACCGCCCGAACTGCCACCGATGACACCAAGCCGGTTGCCGTCGATACCGTAATCCTTTGCATGATGACGAATGAACCGCACCGATCGCTGTATGTCGGCAACGATATCACCAATCAAACATTCCGGCTGCGAAATGTGCCGGACAGCGAAGACCGTGTATCCTCGCCGCAGAAACGGAGCAAACAAGAATGGCCGCA
>JBDNFT010000978.1:0-4944 GCA_041689695.1 Planctomycetaceae bacterium
CGAAATCCTGCGTGCGATCGAGTACCAGGAAGTGACTCCGGTTGGCGGGACCAAATCGATCAAAGTTCAGGCACGAATTATCGCGGCGACTTCGAAAGATCTGAGCCACGAAGTTTCAGAAGGAAACTTCCAGGAAGATCTGTTCTATCGTCTGGATGGCGTCAAAATTCGCATTCCTGCACTTCGCGAACGTCTCGACGACATTCCGGAACTGGTCGAATACTTCATCGTGCGAAATCGCGATGCTATGGGCAAGCGAGTTTCCGGTGCCACCAGCGAAACCATTCGTACGCTGATGGCCGCTCACTGGAAAGGCAACGTCCGCCAGTTGGATAATGCCATCGAACGTGCCGTGATGATGTGTGAAGGCGAAGAAATTCAGCCGCACGACCTGCCACCAGATCTGCTGGGCGGCGGTTCTGCATTGCCGGATACCGATGACTTGCGATCGGCTCTGCGACATTACGAACGACTGCATATCACTCGCGTGCTGCGTCAGTGCCCGGACAAGAAAGAGGCCGCTCGCCGCTTGAAACTTGGTTTGTCGAGTCTATATCGAAAGATCGAAGAACTTAAAATTGAACTGTAGAGTCCAGTGAATACCGACGAAATCAAAGCCTGCATTCCGCATCGTGATCCCTTTCTGTGGCTCGACGAAGTCACGGAAATCAGCGAAAAGCTCATTGTTGCACGCAAAGTATTGGCTGCGGAGTTGCCAGTATTTCAGGGGCATTATCCGAGCTTTCCGATATTCCCCGGTGTGTTGCAGTGTGAAGCTTGCTTCCAGGCGGGAGCGGTGTTGATTTCAAAACTTATCACGACCGACACCGATGCCGTGCCGGTCGTGACAAGGCTGAACAATGTCCAGTTCCGCAAGATGATTCGCCCCGGCGAAACAATTGAGATCAGCGTTGAACTGACGGAACGACTGGCCAATGCCTTCTATCTGAAGGGTAAAGTTTCGGTCATTGACCCAGTGACGAACGCAGGAAAAGTCACTGCGCGTCTGGATTTCGTATGCACCGCTGCGCCGATGGACGCTTAAGATTCCCTTCGCTCTCTCTGCGCACTCTTGTTTGAATCTGCGTTTTGCGTTTGCGGAGACTTCACCCCAACCCGCCGCACACGACACAATTGGGATCCCCCACTGTCGGTCGCCAGATGGTTGGCAGCAGAAGGTTTGACGCAATCGACAGGCTGGAAGCCTGTCTTCCGTCATTGTGACAACAGATCAGCAAACGCAGAAAAACACGGCAATCCGGCGATTGATTGCGGGAATTGGCAGCGCGGTCCTTTCCCGATCACGGATTGGCCGTAGAATCCGCGCGGAGTCTGGGTAAACGTGACGAAGTCAGATTGTGTCAGAGACGTTATGGCCAAAAAGGCAGCAAAATCAGAAGCGAAACCGAAGACTGCGAAGAAATCAGCAGCGAAGGCGCTCACGACAACCGCGACTGACCCTGAAACTGGCGCGCCGGGTGAAGTTAGCTCCCCGGCGATACCCGAAGCGATTGAACCGACAGCGCCCGCAACGGGTCGTGACAGAAATAGTGCCAAGTCAAAGCCCGCAGCTAGCGCTGTCGGCTCTCGATTTCAGAAGCCCATCGACGACGAGGCTCTTGAGAATAGCACTCAACAAATCGGGCATGAGCTCTTTGGGCGCCTGAAACATCGAGCGCCATCGATCTTTCATGGACGGTGGTGGGAAGATCGCCTGATGTCGTGGGCGATGAGCGACGAATCCGTCAAAGTTCAGATGTTTCGGTTCGTCGATGTTCTGCCGATGCTCAAAGATCACAATGCCATCGCGCGGCATCTGGATGAATACTTTGAAGAAGTTCGCAACCGACTACCATGGGCGGCCCGCGTTGGACTCGACCTATCCGTCAGCAACACCATTCTCAGCCGAGCCCTCGCATTCAACGCCCGAACAAACGCAGCAAGAATGGCGCGACGGTTCATCGCAGGCAGCAATGTCGATGAAGTCGTGGCGGCTGTTCGCAAGCTGCGTCGCAATCAATTTGCCTTCACTCTCGACCTGCTTGGCGAAGCGATCATCAGTGACAGCGAAGCCGATCGATATCAACAGTCTTACATCGATCTCATCAACGGCATGTCGCATCAGGTGAACGAGTGGCCGGATGACGAACTGCTGGATTCAGATCACGAACATCGCATTCCACGTGTGAACGTCAGTATTAAGCTTTCGGCCCTCGACAGTCAGTTTGCGCCGATCGATGCCGAAGGAACAATTCGTCGTGTGACAGAACGTCTGCGTCCGGTTCTGCGAGCCGCCCGCGAACATCATGCCTACGTTCATATCGATATGGAACAGAACGACTATCGCGAGCTGACGTTCGAGATCTTTCGTCGCGTAATGATGGAAGACGAGTTCCGCGACTATTCAGATTGCGGCATCGTGATCCAGGCATATCTGCAGTCTGCCGAAGATGATCTTCGGAAGATGCTGGAATGGGTCAAGCATCGCGGCACGCCGATCTGGATTCGTCTCGTCAAAGGCGCGTACTGGGACTACGAAAATATCGTCGCCGAATACCGCGGCTGGCCGGTACCCGTGTATCGTCGTAAATGGCAGTCGGACGACTGCTTTGAACGCCTGACTCGCATCCTGATGGAAAACTACCAATGGCTGCGGCCCGCTCTGGCCAGCCATAACCTCCGCAGTCTCGCCCATGGATTAGCATTGGCGAAGGAACTGCATGTTCCAGAACGAGCGATCGAAATCCAGATGCTGTATGGCATGGGAGACGAACAGGCTCAGTTGTTTCTGGAGCGTGGTTATCGCGTCCGTATCTACACGCCGTTTGGCGAATTGATTCCCGGCATGGCGTACCTTGTGCGTCGCCTGCTGGAAAACACATCCAACGATTCTTTCCTCCGCCAGAGTTTTACCGAACACATAGCCGTTGAGAAACTTCTCATGAAGCCAACCAGCCACGCCACTGCTGAACCCCCGATCGAGGACGCTCCGAAATCAGGATTCTCCAACGAACCACTCACGGACTTCAGCATCGAAGACAATCGCACCAAAATGCTGGAGGCGATTGCATTCGTGCGTGATGAATTTGGCGCTGAGTATCCTTTGATCATTGACGGCAAATCGTGTGACAGCCGCGCGACACTGGTGTCTCGCAATCCGTCAAAAACATCGGAAATCATCGGACGCGTGGCGTCTGCCACCTCTGATCAGGCTTCGGACGCCATTGATGCCGCTCGCCGAGCATTCCCAATCTGGGCCGCGACACCTGTCGATACCCGCGCGGAGTATGTCGAATTGATGGCCGCAGAAATGCGTGAACGTCGATTCGAGCTGGCCGCATGGATTCTTTTTGAAACAGGAA
The DNA here is from genome assembly GCA_041689695.1 of Planctomycetaceae bacterium. Classification (GTDB taxonomy): domain Bacteria; phylum Planctomycetota; class Planctomycetia; order Planctomycetales; family Planctomycetaceae; genus SXXK01. The sequence goes on from JBDNFT010000978.1 coordinate 3,363, forward strand.
AACCGTGGGCCGAAGCTGATGCTGACGTCGCGGAAACCATCGACTTCTGTATGTATTATGCACACGAGATGCGACGCCTGGCAGTGCCGCAACAGTGTGATTTTCTGGGTGAAGAAAACAGCTATATCTATCGACCACGTGGTGTCTGCGTTGTGATTTCGCCATGGAATTTTCCAATGGCAATCCTGGCTGGCATGACTGTCGCAGCCATGGTTTCCGGCAACACGGTCATCATGAAACCTGCCGAACAATCTTCGGTGGTTGCCGCGAAATTGATGGAAATCATCAGGAATTCAAGCGTTCCCGACGGAGTTGTGAATTTCCTGCCTGGTATTGGCGAAGACCTCGGCCCAATCCTGGTGAGTCATCCAGACGTCGATCTTGTCGCCTTCACGGGATCGCAGGACGTGGGGCTCGAAATCAATCGTTCCGCAGCCGACACGGACAAACGTCAACAAAACGTCCGCCGAGTCATCGCCGAAATGGGTGGCAAGAACGCGATCATTGTTGATGACGACGCTGACCTTGATGAAGCCGTTGTGGGTGTCATCAAAAGTGCGTTTGGATATGCCGGTCAGAAATGCTCGGCGTGTTCACGAGTGATCGTGCTGGAATCGGCCTACAGTCAATTCATCGATCGTCTCGTGGATGCTACCAAGAGCCTTGCCATGGGTGTTGCCGAAGATCCTGCCACAAAGATCGGGCCGGTGATTGACGAGGACGCTCGTGAGCGCATTCTGGAAACGATCAAAAAAGTTGATCCGGAGCACGGTGGTATTCTGAAGTTGGCGATTGATCCTGGGCCGCTGGCCAAGCAGGGCACTTTTGTCGGTCCGCACATTTTTATCGATGTTGATCCCACATCACCGCTGGCTCAGAACGAAATTTTCGGCCCGGTGCTGGCAGTCATCCGCGCGAAGAACCTGGACGAAGCCTTCAATATTGCGAACGGGACCAAATACGCACTCACTGGTGGAATCTACAGCCGCAGTCCGCTGACGCTTCGTCGAGCCCGTAATGAATTCGAAGTGGGCAACCTGTACCTCAACCGCGAAATCACCGGCGCGCTTGTGCATCGTCATCCGTTCGGTGGCTACAAGATGTCGGGCATCGGCAGCAAAGCTGGCGGGCCTGATTACCTGCATCAGTTTATGATCCCCGTCAACATCTCCGAAAACACGATGCGCCGCGGGTTTGCTCCAAAGGCGAACGATGAAAAGTAGGATGCATTTTGACTATTGAATCGCGATTGGCGAGCGGTGTGGCGTCAGCCCACCGGTACATTGAATTCGTGGCAATATTTCGTTTGATCCGAAAGGATGTTCTCGAAGGCATGTCGTCCGTTGATCTGCTTCGCAGCAAGGCGGAAGTCATTGCCGCTCGCAGTGAATCGCTGTCGAACATGATGGCTCGCGAACTCCGACAACTGGATCGCCTGCTGGTTTCCGAAGTGGCAGAACCATGAGGAAGCAGCAACGCCCTCCTGCTCCACAGCAATTTGATGAACACGCCGAAAAATGGCCGAACCAATGGCTGAATCTGCGTAAGCAGAATCCGCGTGGATTTACATGGTACACCGTCG
>JBDNFT010000979.1:0-3677 GCA_041689695.1 Planctomycetaceae bacterium
CCAGAGTTTCTGTGGCGAGAAACGACGGCACTTCAAGGTCCGCACTGGAATGCCATTCGACTGAACCTTCCACCAGATCGCTCGACGCATCGACCATTTCGCCAGGTGTTGTCAAATCTTCCAGATCTTCCTGAGTCGGTTCAATTCCCGGTGCCGGAGTCAAGCCGGGAGACTTCTTTTTCAGCAGCTCTTCGGGCGAAAGGATTTTGTTCTTGTCGTCACTGTCTGTGGTTGCAGTATCTGCCGTCGATCCAGATTGTATTGGCGACCGCGAGCGGTTTGGCGGAATGGCATCCATTTCCAGTTCCGCAGCGGACTTGCCAGTCGTTGGCGCTGCTGCCTGAGACGCCGGCGGCATTTGTGTCTCGTCCGCTTCAGCCGGAAGATCATCCGGATCGCCTGGTGTTACCGGCGTTGCACCTGGAGTCGCTGTCGTTGTCGTTGTCGGCGTGGCGGTCGTGGTGACTGACCACAATCGCTTTTTGGTCTGAATGCCCAGCGATAACATTTCGAATTCAGGGTCATCCCAGTTGGGAGCGAAGACCAGCGTGCCTCCGTCGTAAACAAAATGATACAGCTCCGTCTGTTCCTGTTCGTTGGGATAGCGGTCCGGAGAAATCAGAACAAGACACGACCGTTCCTGCGGCACCGCCAAAAGAGCATCACGCTCAACACTTGGATACAATTGGCTGAGAACTCGATAGAGTCCCAGCTTGCCATCGACGGTTGTGCTGTAGGAATCCGCAGCCGAACCATCTTCGCCTGGCAACCACCAGAATTGCAGAACCACAAGGAAAGCAGCAGTCAAACCCCAAAAGGTGTCAGACTGCAGCAGTCGGCGCTTCTTCTTCACGGAAGGCTCCTTGAAAGCTGGCCAGACACATCTCAAACATTTCAGCCGTCGGAGTTCGACGCCCAAAATACACGTATTCAAACTGCGACGCCGTTGTCAGATAGCCTTCGCGCTTGTCCTCGCGTCTCCAGAGGGAACGCAGGTAATCTCGATTTGTCAGTCCCTTGCGGTATCGAATCAAACCCGCGCGTTCTATCCAGCTCATACTGCCCAGCAGCAATTCCCGAATCGCGGCGCGGTGGTTTCCTGTCGCAGCAAACTGCATTGCGCGGGATTCATATGTGCATGCCGCAAGTTCGCCCGGCGGGGTCGTTACGTCCGACAGGATATCGTGGGAATCGGAAAGCAAGCCGTCTCGATTTCGTTTTTTTGCATCAATCGATTTCACAATCATGGCTGCGATAACAACCAGCAACAGCACGATTACCGCGATCACGACAATGACAAAAGCATTTGCCAGACTGCCAAGGCCGAAGTCACAATTGAAACTTCCCGGATTCAAATCCGGAGCTGGTGGAGTCGTTCTGGGGGAACTGCTGAAGCCACTGAACAACCAGCGAAAGAAATCCCAGATCGCTCCGAAAAGGTCGCCGATTCTTTTTCCGACCCATTCCAGCGCGCCGCCAAGAAAACCTTTGTCGATGTCGTTTTCCGGCAATCGTTCCAGCACCGTGCGTCGTACGGAACGGAACTCATTGCCCTTCATGACGCGTTCGCCGACTTGATCAATCTGCGAACCATCAAGTGGTTCGGATTGGAGCGGTACCGCCGACACAGACACCGACGACAACATCAAGATCGTGACTGCGACCAATATCAAAACTTGCCTTATTGCCGAATAAGCCAGCAAGGGCAACGGCGTCGAAGATTTTGATGACCGAAAACACAATGTAAAACCGAATTGTAGGTAGCGATTCAGGCCCGAATGGGCCGACATAGCCTCTGCCGGGGCCGTCACGCCCCGGTCATGATCAAAATCAACATTCATACGGCCAGCTCCTCAAGACGAGCGGCCTCAGCGCGAAACTGAAGCTGCAGATCCCAGCATTCATTCCGAGTTCTTTGGTCAAGGTAGCAGAAGAACCATGCCAGTCGAATCACGGGATACGGCAACCACAGTGACAATTGGATCGCGGTCAGAACTTTGGGATCATCGTTCAGTAGTTGAAAAAACACATCACCTGGACTGCGTGAGTTGCCGAATGCGATTTTAAAAAAGAGCGGCACGTTGAAGAGTGTCGTCCCCAGAAAGTCCATAATCAGAAACAGGCCAAACGACAGCACGACCCAGAACAACATCAGCCCCAGCAAGCGTCCCAGGTTTCGAGCATAGCCACCGCCACCCGACAGCCAGCTCAGTCGTTTTGTGACGCTGTTCACCGGGGATTGTTCCAGCAGTAAAACTTCCGGCATGTGGCCCGCATAGGCCGTCACAAAAATAGAAGGCACGACAAAACAGAAACCGGTCATGGCCTGCATAAAACGCATCACAAAACTTAACAACAGCCACGCCCAGAATCGACTTCTCCAGGCTTTGAGCGACGCTTTGACAGAAATCGGCACGCCAAACACCTGCGGCCCCATGCAAGCCACCAGAAGCGAACTAAAGACAGAACTAAAGAACAGAAAAATCACTGCTGACCAGAGCAACATGCCAGCCGACACAGACGCCAGCAGCCAAACCAGCACGCAGGACGGCACTGCACAGATCAGCCACAGCCGAAATAATGGCCCGCAAAATTCACGTGCGAAGACGAAAGCCAAATCAAGGCAACCACCGGTCGTACGGCGTTCAACGGTAACGATACAGTCTTCAACTTTCATGTGCGGTGCCTCCGCGACCAGCAAATGAAAGATAAGAAATCACCAGCAGCCACAGACATGAACCGACGATGTATTTGATGGCCGGCGGAATAGGCAGTGGAGAAAAATAGCCTTCCAGCATTGCCGCAATCGCCAACATCGCTCCGGCACCCAGAGCCAGCTTCAACGATTCCAAGCCGTTGTGACGCAGCGAATCGATGCGTGTACGTTGACCAGGAAAGAGAATTCCGTGAGCGAGCACAAATCCACCGCCGCCAGCGATCACGATGGCCGTGAGTTCGAACGATCCGTGTGAGATCACGAAGCTGAAAAAATTCTCCGTCGTCGGGTGACCAGCGGACAAAATATATCCGGTGACCATGCCGATGGAGATTCCGTTCGACAGCAGAATGAAACAAGTTCCCAGTCCAATGAACGCACCAAGCGCATATGCCTGGAACGCGATCCCGGTATTGTTCTTGACGTAGAAGCCGGCCATCTGTGACCGTTGCCCTGCGTATTTCGCATCCATATCCGTATAAAGTTCCTGACCAAAATTCTGGCTGGCCGCTTCGAGCGATTCTTTGCCAGCAATCATTTCCGCAATTTCCGGCCGTTGCCAGCCGACGATCGTTGAGACCAGAAACGGAATCAGAAACAACGCCAACGCCAGCGAGAACGCACCAATCCGACGACGGAATGTGCGGGGAAAATCAGACGCGAAAAAATTCCAGATCACCGAAAGCGACTTCGGGGCCGATCGATACAACGCGTTGTGTCCCTGAGCCACCAAATCGTTGAGATACAATTCCAGTCTGGCACCCCATTCGCGTGACTGCACAAGTGACAGGTCGTAGCAGATGGATCGATAGAGTCGTGACAGATCGGCGACATCGCTGCTAGCCCATCGACTTTGACGACTGGTCCGTAGCCGCGACATCAGTTTTTCAAACTGCTGCCAATCCGAACGACGCTGGCGAATAAAACGTTCACGATTCACGGCCAGCCCTTCCTGTGTCAG
>JBDNFT010000980.1:0-6590 GCA_041689695.1 Planctomycetaceae bacterium
ACTTATCCTGTCACTACCAACCTTGTTTTTAGGGTGCGGAATGTGAGTAAATAAGACGATCTCGTCAAGCACTCCAGGTCCGAATGTTGTGGGATGATTCCGCAAATGGCGTACGGCTCAGTAGGCAACTGGCAGACCACCATGGCTTAGAACCAGGGATGCTGTGGGTTCGAATCCCACCTGAGCTATTCAGATCACGTCCTCGCGGAGCAGCCCAGAGTGCTCGCCACCCTGTCAAGGTGGAGATCAGGGGTTCGAATCCCCTCGGGGACGCTTTTTCACAACACACAACGACGCGGTACGCAATCTGAAAAAGCGGCGTCGACCAACCGGCATCCATGCCGGTCGGTGCCCGAAACCTTCGTGATTTTGTGGGTTCGACTGCCACCCGCCTTCAGGCTTTGGCGGTTCAACTCCGTCCTGGCGCACTGACAAATGACAATCGTATGGCCCGTTCGTCCAGCGGTTCAGAATGCCGGCCCCTCAAGCCAGCGAGGCGGGTTCGATTCCCACCTCGGTCAATCAACTGAGTTCCGCCGAGCCGTGGCATGGCGGCCCCTTTCAAATCTTTAACACGGTGGGTTCGATCCCCAGTGAGTCCACTGATACGGAAGGTAGCCGGACACGGATTGTCGGGCTGCGTGCTAACGCGGTTCTCCCTCACCGCAGATCAGGGTTCGAATCCCTGGCCTTCCGCTTATGTCGGACGATTTGCTCAGTCAGTCAAAACGACAATTCTTGCATCGACGTTTAGAACTTGCAGTCCACAGGCGAATTCGGCGAACGGCTCCTGCCAATGCGCGTGACCGCGAACGACCAGACTCGGCGCGTACTTCTCCAGAACCTCGCGGATCCGAGTGTTTCCGCGCTGGTCTGGCTGCGTTCCATTCGGCCCTTCGTGCATCAGCAGGACATCGACCTGATCGTCAAGTAACAACTCCAGAGTCTTCAGGTATTCATCTTCATACCGCCGATGATGGCGTGTGGGATTTCCAATAATTCCGCCAATACCAGCGACTCGAAGTCCGGCGATGTTCACGATGTCGCCTTCAAGGTAATGAACGGTCGCTGCAATTCGAGGTCGATGCTGTGGGCTGTCGCCAAACGTGTCGTGGTTTCCAGCGACGCAAGCAACCCATGCAAAGTGATCATGAAACGCGCGCCAGACTGATGTCACATCGCCCGTGCCGCCTCGCTTGTCAAGAGCAGGCACTGTGTAGAAATCACCGGCGAGCCAGGTGCCGATCCGAGCAGGATCATTGAGATTCAGTTTTGGAAGCACATCTCGATGAGTCGCTGGGGAACAACTTCACCCAACAGTCGAAGCGGCTCTCCCATCGCTTCCTGAAAAAGCTCTCGCCCCTGAAGATCTGCAGTGACAATGATGGCATCAACGCCGCTGGGAAGTTGATCAACCTGGGCATGATGGACTGGCAGTTTGTCTTCGTAGAAAAAACTGGCGCTCTTTCCGGCATTCAAATAGCGAAATTCAGTCATGGGTGTCGTCTGGAAATCTGTAATCTTCATACTCAAACAGGCTTTGACCCCGAGGCTAGCGATATGGTTCGCATGTGCCCTAAAGGAACAGACCTTTCCTGACAACTTCTCCAGGTGCGAACCCAACGTTCGTTTGAGAGTCTTACCACTGAGTTCATCGAATTGGAAGGGCCACCCGATTGGCGACGGGAACCGGTTGGAAGCCGGTCGAACACTTTGAAAATACCTTGCGGGTTCGACTCCCGCTCCTTCCGCTCATAACCAGAGAACTGATACCCAATGTCCGAATACAGACAAATCCGCGCCGACTTCGATGGTGACTCGATCGTAATATACCAAGCCTACAACGATGCAATCGCCGACGCAGCGATCACGGCGGGTCGGTTTGTGTTCCTTTAAAAGATTCGCGTGCGTTTCCAGTTTTCAACAGCGACAGACAATGCGAATTTTACCGTTCGAGAAAGAATCAGAAGGGCGATCGCTGCATCAATGGACAGTCTCATTTCGTTCCAAGTCATGATCCGACCAATTTTATTCGGTGCAGGTGGCGCAAAAAACTTTTGCCAATGTAAATACTCAAAGTACAGGCCGCAGGTGCCCAGCGTGACTGTGAGCAGAATTGCAAGCATCCAGACACCAGGTTCGGTACGCCATCTCTGGAACCATAAACCATAGATGCTGAACGAAAGAAGCGTGAATCCTGAGAAGAAACCAATGCCCCATCCCTTCGGCAATGCAAAGGGTAATGCCATCAGCAACAGACCAACAATCATCGCGGTGCGACGTTGTTCCAGCATATTTTGAATTTGTGATTCGCTCAATAGCAACATCCTGCCACCTCAGCGTTGGACTTAAATCTCTCGATGTTAAAACGATCAATCTCGCCAATGTCCTGAAAAGTTCTGCTTCGTCCGACAGGATCTGTGCGAATGGAGTTCTATCAAACCACGGCCACACATGAAACAGCACGCATCATGTCGATGCGATTCGCCGGTTGCGTTCTTTACTCAACTTGTTTTTGCGGAGAAATACTATGTTTACTGAAATCCTGACTCGACCGACTCTGGTCCTGGTCCTGAACCGGAATTGGCAGCCGGTTGGTGTTGCCACCGTCGCCAGGTCTCTGGTCAAAATTTGGAACGACACGGCGCGGATCGTCAATCCTGATGACTATCAGCAGTACACATGGTCCGACTGGGCTCGTCTGGTTCCACATGAAAATGAACCGGCAATTCGTACGCAGTCCAGGCGGCTGCGGGTTCCGGAGGTCATCGTGTTGACGTCCTACGACCGAGTTCCGTCGAACGCAGTGACTTTCAGTCGCAGGAACATCTTCAAGCGAGACCGATTCATGTGTCAGTACTGCGAGCGACTGCCAGCGAGCGAAGATTTGACCATCGATCACGTTCTGCCGCGTGCTCAGGGAGGAACGTCGTCCTGGGAAAACTGCGTGCTGGCCTGTATCGAATGCAACTCTCGCAAAGCCAACCGAACGCCGGAACAGGCGCATATGCCACTGCGTCACAAGCCGGTGCGGCCGGTCTGGAAACCGCAATACGCCTCGCGCGGATCGCGGATTGATAGTTGGTCAAAGTTCATCAGCGAAGCGTACTGGACAGTGGAACTGAATGAGTGAATCCTGCTGTTAGAAGGCGATCACTTGCTGCCGATCGCGTAGAGTGTTTTGCTCGATCGGATGAATAGCGTTCCGTCAGCCAACGCAGGCGTTGACAAAAATCGAACGTTGTCAGCCACTGGCAAAACGTTTTTTTCGACCACGTCGAGTGTTCGACCCGGTTGCAGGACGAAAGTCTGGCCACTGGCGTCGAGACAGTAGATCTTGCCTTCATTCGACCATGGCGAAGCCCAAAACTCGCCCACGTCGGGAATACGGCCCTGCGTCACCACGGCTCCCGTCGCTGAGTCCACAATCGTTGCTTTACCGCCTCGTCCTTCCAGCAAATAAATCAATCCATCAACGATCAACGGTGAAGCTCGGTTCGGGCCAAAATCGCCAGTGCTCCACGCGACCAGGGAGGCGGAATCGCCACCGCGTGCGGTTGCCAGCTGCTCGTCAGTCCCACTGCGAATCGCAAAAAAACTGGTCCCGCCGCGGCCGCTACGACCCACGATCAATAAATCGCCGCTGGCCGTTTAAGTCGCGTTGAGGCCGCCGTTGCTAAGTACCTGTCCAAGAATGTTTTCGTGACTCTTTATTCACTGTAATGGCAATACACTTAAGCCGATTTGGCCAAAACGCGGAGTTGATTTTGGACAGGTACTAATGTCAACCTGCCACAGCAGATTTCCTGTGTTGGGATCATACGACCTTACAACGGCCCCGCCGGTAACGAGTTCCCTGCGTTGACTGTTTTCCCAGATGATCGCTGAGCCCCAGTTTGATCGTTCATCACGGGGCTGCCGCCAGACTTCATCGCCAGTTCGGATATCAATCGCGACGACAAACGAGGCCTCTTCGTTATCGACCTGGACGAAGACTTTACCGTCAAGAATCGTGGGCGAACTCGACGTCCCCCAATCCTGAGCCATGGGATGAAGACCCAGGTCCTTTTTCCAAATCAATGCTCCGTCAAGGTCGTAGCAGAACATGCCCATCATGCCGAAATACGCGACGACATATTTCCCATCGCTGACCGGCGTCTCAGAAGCGTACGTGTTATCGCGATCGGTTTCCAACCGCGGCTTGCCTTCGAGAGCCGCTTTCGTCCACAGAATTTTTCCAGTTTTCGAATCCAGACACAAGACCTCCCAGCGATAGTCGCTCGCCGAGTTTTGTGGCCCGTCCGTGACCGCCGTCGTCACAAAACGTTTGCCGTCGATCAGGACAGAACTGGACCACCCAGCTCCAGGAATGTCCGTCTGCCACAGCAGGTTTTCGTTCGTGCTCCAACGTGTCGGTGCATCAGGATCATTCGTCACGCCACTGGCATTGGGCCCACGGAACTGCGGCCATTCACCTGCGAAGCCAACCGGCTAAAATGTCAGCCAGATGAAAGACAGGACAAGATTTGCGCGATTCATGCACACTTCCCAACACAAGATTTGCATTCGTTCAGAATCGATTTGGCAACGACGCCTCATTCGCCCAGAGCCTGGTTTTTTCTAGACAGAATTTCCACTTAGAAAAACCAGCCGCAAAAGGGAGCAAAACTTGCTACGTTTGAATCATGAATTGATCAAATGCGCAGACAGTTGAATGCATGTGGCTCAGAAACTTGCTCAATCAAGCTTAATCTCAATCATTTCACCAGGCTTGACCTCAAGTTGTCGTTCCATAGAACCCTGGTGGTAAGCTGTCGGGACACTGTCGAAGTTTTCAGGAGACTCTCCTGCGGTCACGAAATAGGTGTACTTTCCGGGCGTCACTTTCGCAGTTGCAATACCCTCAACGATGTCAAAGACAGCGGGAAGCGCACCGGGCCCGGTTGGCTGGAAATTAAACTTCAGATCATCCGCAGGTTTTCCGGCAACAGACACGTTGACGATCACGTCAATTGGGTCCGGATTCACGCCCGGATTAACACCGCCACATCCACAGAGTGCCAGCAACACAAAGAAAGTCCAGGAACGCATCAAATAACCCTTTCAAAGAAAAGGCCGCTGACAACAGCTTTCAGCGGCGAAGATACCAGATTGATTGGCACCACGAGTGCGCCTGATCCCGGCGTGACTAGTACTCGCCGGTCACAAATCCATCCTGACAGCCTGCAATCCGCTTCAGAACCAAAACGTCCATGTTCTCGCTCAGGAATCTCACGGACCCATCACCCAAGGCTGCTTGACATCCGCCAACGTGCCAACTGTACGGCTCATCGTTTGGACCGCAGTTGTTGTTGGTCCAAAGACATTCTGGCGGGCCACCGAGCGGAACGTTGAAATTGTTGACGCGTGCCAGTCGTGAACCAGGAGCAAGCGCGTTGCTTGGACCAGACAGTCCGTTTGTGACGGCATCAGGATCGGCCCAGGCATACATACGTCGGCCGCCGGTTGTGCCTCCACTCCACGCTGGACCTTCGCCGTTAGGAGAAGGACGTGATGACAATGAACCAACTCTCCCTGCGGATGGATGAGCCCGGCCACAATCTTCAATACACAGAATCGTGTTTGATGTGCCGTCAGTGATTGAACCAAACTTACGATTCTTGTCGCAGGACAAGAATCCCTGCTGAGTCATCACTAAACGACGAGCAGATGATGTTGGTCGCGTCCCAATCGGATCTGTACCACCAGCAACCGAGCCATCTTCCATGTCCGTCACGGCGATAAACATGTAATCCCAAACTCCAAAGCCGTCTGGAGCACGAACACCCGGATCAATCGGGGTGCTTGGACAGATAAACGCTGGAATCTGCGACCGCGCTGCAGCCAGAGTCGCCGCGTGTCCGGCATCGTTGTAGATTCGACCGAGGGCATTGGGATTGATGTTCGTCGTTGTGTAACCAGCAGTAGCCATGTTTGCAAAGGTTAAAGTATGGTCCATCTGATTATAAACATTAGCTTGCTCAATGTAAGGCAACAGCAGAGTTGCTGTCGACTGGGTCATGTACGTCGTTCCAGCTCCTCCGGTGCTGTCACACTGACCAGAATGTGGCAGATAGCTGTAAGTACTTTCAAAGTTGTGAACAGCCAGGCCAATCTGTTTCAGGTTGTTCTTGCACTGCGTGCGGCGGGCTGACTCGCGAGCCTGTTGAACGGCTGGCAGCAGCAGGGCAATCAGGATTGCAATGATGGCAATCACAACCAGCAGTTCAATCAAAGTAAATCCACGTCGTGGACTCGCCTGAGCCGCCTGAAACCTAAACTTCTTCATTAACAATTCTCCATTCAGACAAAGAAACTGCGGCATCGAAATGCGTGTAGCCGGACCCACAAATCGATTCGAGCGGAAACACTCCACTCAAAGGGGCCGGCTGTCGATTTAATGGGTTTTCACAACCCGACACGTAAGTGAGGGAAAAAATCACCAGCGTTTTCCACAAACATCCCTCGCTGACGCTTCGGGTTGGGATGAAATCAACAGCCTGCGGGGCGAACCGGCAGGCTTCAGAAGCAACTCACAAAGACCAAATATG
>JBDNFT010000981.1:0-3228 GCA_041689695.1 Planctomycetaceae bacterium
CTGCAATTAGCGGAAGTCACGGCTCACACGGGTCGTCTGGTGGTGACGCATGAAGACGGTCTGCGACTGGTCTCCGAAACTGGCGGCGGTATTCGTCGGATGTCGGCGGCGGAACTCGGTCTGTCGATAGAAGCGTCTGTGTTTGATTTCTGGATGCAGTCGTTTGAACTTCAGGTCGCCGCGAAACCACGTGACCGGGAACTGTTTGTCGAATCCAGCGCGGTACTGGCGATTGATGATACTACGGCAACGTTTGATGCGACTCTGACGGTTGAAACATTGAACGCTCCATTGTTTGAACTGCTGGTACACGTGCCTGCGGACTGGCAGTTGACGAGCGTCGAGGCATCTGAAATATCAAATCCGACATCTCATATTCCGGTGACATGGACGAATACGAATGAACCCAATCAAATTCTGATTCGGCCAGCTCAACCCATTTCGCCGGGACAGTTGATGACACTCGTGCTGAAGCTGTCTCGCACGATTGCTGATCCAGACAACGAACAAAAACTGACGCTTCCCGTTGTCACCATTGCGGAAACGACCACGGTTGGCGGATCGTATATCATACGATTTGCAGATGATCTTACCGTCGCACCGTTGTCGCTGACGGGGTTAACTCCGATTGCCGGCAGTGGCACAGAGCAAGTGTTCCAAAATCCGGGGACAACAGTCTCCGGTGAACTGTCAATCCTGCGTAAGCCTGCGCGGTTGGCGAGTCGTTCGGTGCTGAAGACATGGGCCGATAGTCGGCAACAGTCACTGGATGCGGAAATTATTGCTGACGTATTGAACGGCACGATTCGGACTCTGACCATTCGGCTTTCAGAATCGCTTGGTGCCGATGTGCGATTCGAAGTTCGCAGCGTTGGACCTGTGCCCGGCATTCAGCAGACTCGAACGATTCGGCCGGTGACGATTATTGAACAATCATCCGGTGAAGTCGTGGAGGGTTTGCGGCCGTTTACTTTGAAACTGGACCATCGCTTTGCAGGTTCGCTGTCGCTGCATGCGTTTGTGCAGCAAGTGCGAACAAATGAAACTTCGCCGATTGCCGCACCGATTGTGCAGGTGCAGGAGGCGGTTCGCCAACAGGGCGTGTTGGTATTTGAGGCATCGCCCGAGCAACAGCTAACGGTCGCGCCGGAAGTGCGTTCGATCCCTGGTTTGTTCGTCGCCGACGCGGGATTGGTGGATGCTCCGCCGATCTCAACGGGTCGTCGAGTCGCATTGACGTATCGCTTTGTGCAACCTGGTTATGCATTTAATGTGACGGAAACTCGCTTCGTGACGACGGCTGTTCCGTCGGCCGTGTGCGAGCAGTTGGCAAACGTGTGTACTCTGAACGATTCCGGAAGTATCCAGCGCTGGTGTCAGGCGAAGATTCGTTCGAGCGGCGTGCAGACGTTGCGGTTTACTTTGCCGGGTGGCGAAGCGCAATCGTTCCTGTGGTCGACGATGCTGAATGGCGAACCTGTGGAAGTGCGTCGCGATGGCGGCGATTACCTGGTGGCAGTGCCAACGAATTCGGAGAGTCAGGAACATTTGCTGACCGTGTTGTTTGAATCGGATGCTCGCCATGCCGGAGTGTTCGGTCAGACCGTTCAAGGGCCGGTTCAGTTTTCGATTGATGCGGGCGAGTTGCGTGCGATCCCGATCGATGTGCTGCAGCAATCGTGGCGAGTCCACTATCCGCAGTCATCGTTGCTTGTGGATAGCGATGGCCAGTTTCGTCCAACTTCGGGCGTTGATCAGCCGGGTTGGCTGGTGTCGCTGGGGCACATTTCATGGCCGGAAACTTCTGAATTGCCAGGAAAGTTGATTCCGCTGGTAATTTTTTTGTTGGTGTTGTTTGTGGTGACTGTCGCCATCATCCGCCAGCGATGGTACGGCGTGGCAGGACTGTGTTTGATTTTGTTCGTCGGTTTCTTTTTGTTGCTGCCGTCTGTTCAACAGTCTCGCGAAGCGTCGCAGCGAACTCAGGCTCGCAATGAGTTGAGAATGCGGGAAATTGAGATGGAAGATTCGGTGGGTGATGACGAAGCACCGATGGATGCGCTCAACGTATTCGGAATGGCGAAATCTAATGCTCCGGGCCCAACCGGCATGGGCGGCGGAATGGGTGGCTTTGGCGAAGGTGGATTTGGGGGTCGTGATTTGAATGGTCGTACGGGCGGAGCATCTGGCTTTCCGGCGGCATCAGCAACACAGGCTACGGCACCGGGGCAGGATCCGTTCGCAGCGCCTCCGGTTCCCGCAGATGATTTCCCAGCAATAGTGCAGTCAAGTCCGCAATCCGTCGAAGAGGCAGCGACTTCAGGCGTCCCGATTCTGAACAAGATCCCATACGTCAGTCGAATGGCGAAACCAAAGAAAGGCAACGCGCGCCTGTCGGTCAATGTGAACCTCAACATACCAGCAGACTATCGATCTCGTGTATTTGTATCGGTTGCCGACGCTGTGCATCAGCCATCGATGCTGAGTCTAGTTGTGCAGCGACGCGGTCAGATTCGAGCGATTCGTATGGTGGCGGCATTGATTGTGATTTTGCTGGCGTGGCGCATTCGAAAATCCCCGATGCTATGGAAGTTAACCGTCGCAATCGGATTGTTATTGTTGGCTCTCGGCCTGACCCCGTTGTTGTCGAATGCTTGGCAAAGCGTCGTTGACGGCGTGGCGCTGGGTGCATTGGTGAGTGTCGCAATGGCATTGGTGTGTGGCTGTCTGAAGTGCTGCGTTTGTCCGTTGACGTGGTTCCAGAATTGGACGGTTTCCAAGGCTGCTGAGTGGCGAGCGGCTGGGCGTTAGCCCTCTGAGTCGTGCGCGTGGTGCTCGGAGGGCTGATGCCCTGCCGCTCGCCGGTGTGAATTAAATGTGTTCGAAGTGAATTCAGCGAGAAGTAGTTCCATGTCTCGAAATTATAAAAGACAATCTGCGTTTAGGCCCGGATGGGCCGGCACAGCCTCTGCCGGGGCCGTGAGGCCCCGGAATTCGAATGAAGAGTCCCAAAGGCCCGGAGGGCCGACACAACAAAATGTGCTACGACTACCGAACCTGTGTCGGGCCTTCAGCCCTTCGAGTTCTCGCCAGTTCTTGCCGGGGCCTGATGGCCCCGGCAGAGGTTGTGCCGGCCCATCCGGGCCTGTATCAGGTGATGCTCGTCGTTTCGTAGGACGGGTCTTCAGACCAGTCCGGACACGGTTACATCAGGACGGGACTGGAGTC
>JBDNFT010000982.1:0-7560 GCA_041689695.1 Planctomycetaceae bacterium
GGACATTTGCGACAACAGTGACTGTTTTCCATGCACAACTTCGTCGTGCGACAATGGCAGCACGAAGTTTTCTGAAAACGCATAGATGCCGCGAAACGTCAGGTCATTCAGATGATATTGGCGAAACAGCGGATCGCGTCGCATGAATCGCAGCGTGTCATTCATCCAGCCCATGTCCCACTTCATGGTGAAACCAAGGCCGCCGGTGTAACACGGCCGCGAAACGCCGGGCCATGCCGTAGATTCTTCTGCGACAGTCATCGCGCCCGGGAATTCCGCATGGATCAATGTGTTGAATTCACGCAGAAAGTCGATTGCATGCAGATTCTCACGACCACCATACTGGTTTGGAATCCATTGTCCTGAATCACGCGAGTAATCGAGATACAACATCGATGCAACGGCATCGACGCGAATACCATCGATGTGATAAACATCACACCAAAATCTGGCGCTGGAAATCAGGAACTCCGTGACTTCACGGCGACCGTAATTGAAGATCAGCGTATTCCAGTCGGGATGATAGCCCAGACGTGGGTCGGCATGTTCGTACAGACAAGTGCCATCGAACATTGCCAAGCCGTGCGTATCGGTTGGAAAATGGCCTGGCACCCAATCCAGCAGGATACCGATGCCACGCTGATGCATGTGATTTACGAAGTACTGAAAATCATGTGGAGATCCAAAGCGTGAGGTTGGGGCGAAGTAACCTGTGGTCTGGTAGCCCCAGGATCCGTCGAACGGATGTTCGGTGATCGGCATCAGTTGCACATGGGTATAACCGGTTTCCAGAACATAGTCGGCGAGTGCATGAGCCAATTCGCGATAGTTGAAATATGTTCGGCCATCATGGGGTCTTTTCCACGATCCCAGATGAACCTCATACATCGATACTGGTGCTTTCAGCCAGTTCGTTTGGGCGCGAGTCTGCAGCCATTGCTGATCGGTCCATTGAAAGTCGCGAAGACTCCAGACGATTGACGCAGTCTGCGGACGCATTTCGTGGTAGAAAGCAACCGGGTCGGTCTTTTCGAGCAGGTTGCCATTTTGCGTTCGGATGGCGTATTTGTATCGGGTACCGGGCAGAACGCCTTTGATGAACCCATACCAGACGCCGTTGTCGCTGGACTTTAACCAGTCACGTCCGGCGGTCCAGCCGTTGCCGTCTGTGATGACAGAAACTTCGCGAGCGTTCGGAGCCCAGACGGCGAATCGAACACCACCTTCCACCAGATGTGCGCCCCATTGACGGTAAAGAGAGGTCGCGTCGGCGGGCTGATCAAATGTACCAGGCAGAGGCTCGGCGGCAGATGCTGGCAGTGTTATTGTTTTTTGTGACATGGCGTCTTAGACATTGCCGAACTGGACAGGTGAGTTGTGTGCGATCGAACATCCGTGATGACGACCGACATCAGAATTGTCCCTGAGATTCCTCAGAGACACAACCGGAAGTCGGAAGACGATTGAGTCGTTTTTAAAACTGATCAAGGACCGTTCCGAACTACACGTCTGTTTGTGCCTGATCGGCAGCACGCTTTCGAGTCTGCCGAAGTCGAGTAAACAGGCTTCCGAATTTTTGTGCTGATTCTGTGTTCAGTGTTCCGTCGGTTGTCAAGACGGACTCAATTTCCAGCTGTGTCTTTTTGCTGTGCTGTGTCTTTTGCGGACCGCGCAATTCCGAGGAGATTTGAAGTGCCACGGTTTTTGTATCCGCCGAGTTTGTTCGGTCGTCCAGTCGCCGTTTTGCCCGCGAGATCACGTTGTCTGATTGATTTGCAGAGTCGATCGATTGAGAAAATCGCGAGACTGGGGTGGAATCCTCAACTGAATCCTCAACGGAAACGGAACCAGTGTCCGGGAAACTCCGTACGTCAGCCCGCATGTTGTTGATCGCGTCAACGAACGGGTAGACATCTTCGTCTTTAGAGATTTTTAACGAACTCAACTCATCTGCGTGCTGCGGCTTGGGCTCAGGAAGTGTAAAGAATCCACCTGGACCAAGTTGCAGCAAGCTGCGGTTCAACAAGCTCTCATCGGAAGATGCCGATAGCGTTGAAGTGACTTCTTCCGATGTTTCAATTGCTTGATGTTCAGCGATATTTGATTCGTCCGACACCGCGGGCGAATCTGGTGCGTTGAAGTCAGCGGTAGCTTTGCCGTTCGAAAAGACCAGCATTCCATCCCGCCAGATTCTCAGGCCGGAATTTGATTTCGAATTTGCATCTTCTGAGTCCTCGATCATATCGCTGTTTGAAACTGCCTGGGAAGCTGCGTAGTGAGTTTCGTCATGCGAGCTCTCAACTGCGTTAATCGCCAGGTAAACTCCGGATTGAACGTTCAGGGAATTTCGAACGATCTCGTCGATCAGGGCCGCGTCTGTGGTTGTGCTGATCGGAATCTGATCGATTGACGAGGTGGGTTGCGAGTATGGTGACAATGAGGAGACCGTTGTGAGTGGTCCGGATGGGAGCATGCCATAGTCCGCCTGAATCAGTTGTCTTGACACAGACATGGAGACAACTGAACTACGACCGGCCGGTACCTCACGCCCAAGTGCGAGCCATGTGTAGCGATCAAAAACCGGCGAGCGGTTTGAGAGTTTGGCGCTGGCGGCATTGAAGAACTTGCCACTCGTGACGCGGTTGTCAGATTCTCGTTCAGAGTGTGTGTTCTGCGATTCGGCTGCTGGCGGAGCGGGTTCTGCAGAAGTTTCTTCCGCGATCGACAGTGATGTCCTGCCGATGTTTGAAGTGATGTTCAACGAATTGATTTCAACAAGTGCCCGCGTTTCTTCGGCGTTTGCATTTCCATCAAACCACACGATTGTCGCTTCGGGAACTTCGCCACGCTCCGGTGCAGGAGGTGTTTTCATGGATGGGCTGGCACTGTTGGCGAAGTCCAGTTCCGCGCCCTGATTCAACAATTCCAGAATTTCGCGATCCTCGACATCGTCAATCGAAATGCTTTCCTGCGTGGACTCCGAGACAAAACGTTGACCAACTTCGAATTGGGGAATCAGATTGCCGACTTTCGGGGCATTTGATGCCTGGGCAGGTTCAGTCCCGGAGGTGGTAGAACCGAATTCAATAACTGCGTTTCTTGGCGCGGTTTGATTGATGTCGCTAAGTACACGGTCTTCGAACCTTGCAGACGGAGCCGCTGTGGTCGTGCGTATGACTTGAATTTGATCAGTCAGTTCACGGGGCAGCAAGTGTGCCGGCAATTCGACGCATTCTGAAACATCGACATAGTCCGAATTTTCATCAACCAGCGGGATTCGTTGGATCGGAGCAGGCGGCGTTGTCGTCGCGGACGATGTTTCTGCAGTCGGGCGAGTGGTCGAAATTGCGGGGCCACCAAATTCAATGACGCCCGGCGCAATTGTGGCCTGGATTGGTGCGTTAAATCGAGTCGCTGCTGGAGTCGTGCTGGTTGATATCACCGACGACTTTGGTATCACCGACGAAGTTGATGAAGTCATCTTTTGGGTTTCGGTTGATTTTGTATCGATATCAGTCGGCTCAGAATCTGATTCTGGCGTCTCGACAACATTGATGTGAGGCGATGTGTTCCAGTGGTACTGCAAGTGCTGCAAGCGACTGAGGGCCGTACGAACGGATTTTTCCGAAGCGATCTTTTCACCGACCATCGCGGCAACAACAAGTGTTTCGTCGGCAAGCAAGCCAAGGCAACGAGGGTTTCCACCCGCTGCGGCGGTGATCGATTCCAACGCCGGAGTTGTGAAGACGTTTGAAATCCGTCCGCCTGCAAGTTCGATCTGGTCCTTCAGGAAAAGGATGGATTCGCTGGATTTCAGTGGCTGCAGAAATGCATGGCAGCGAATTCGACGAGCGAAGTCAGCATACTCATGTCGCGCAAGTTGATCTTCGAAAGAGATCGGTGCGGATACCAGACACCGTACAAGATCGCGGCCGTTCCATTCTTCTTCGGTGCAGGCTCGCAATTCGTTCAGCACCGGCAGGGGCACAAGTTGCACATCGTCGATGAGCAGCAGGACTGGGC
This sequence comes from Planctomycetaceae bacterium, assembly GCA_041689695.1. Classification (GTDB taxonomy): domain Bacteria; phylum Planctomycetota; class Planctomycetia; order Planctomycetales; family Planctomycetaceae; genus SXXK01. The sequence goes on from JBDNFT010000982.1 coordinate 4,024, forward strand.
CCCAGAGTTCTGCAGTTCGCTTCATGTGGTCCAGTGCAGACGACCGCGATCCCTGCATCGCGCGTTCAATGGCAACTGGTTTCGTTGTGGTGTCCGTGCCACCTGTCATGCGAGATGCCTGAAGCAACGCACCGATCAGATCGGCCGACGTTCCCAGATTCGCGCCTGAGCAGACGATGACACGGCCTTCCCTGGCGAGTTGCTGCTGAATGTGTCGCAATAGGGAGGTTTTGCCGCTGCCCGGCACTCCGGTCAAGACCGCGATGCCCAAGTCTGAACGTAATGCATGCAGCAACTGTGGCAGAATTTCCTGGATGGATTCTGAAACAAAGAATGCGCGGCACGCATCTGCAGATTGGAATGGCTGTCGATGGAATCCAAAATGTGCTTCGTACATAACCAATCCGTCCCTGGATGCTGGCGTTGTTCCGGCAGTTTTTGCCGGTGCCCTCGTCAAGCGGTTTCCCCCGTGTCATCATCGAACGAGTACAACCGTGATCTTTAGCGCAACCGGTTTTCGCGGTAACGACGAGACATCAAGAACAGATTCAACGTCAGGCAAGCCGACTCGGCGTGCCAATTGCCTGAATTGTCTGAATTGCCAATTGCTTCTTCAGACTGCGCAATTGACGCAAAGTGTCGGATGACGATCGAGTTTCGGCCAGGGTTCCTTTCACGTGCGCAGAAACTGCTGCTTCCAGGCGGGAGACTGAATCGCTGCAGGCCTGCCAGAATGCAGGAGTGTTCCGCGATGAACGTTGGACTCGAGTGATTGCCAGCTGGCAAAGTTCCTGGGTCTCGACGGCTTCGCGTTGATTAGCGGCAAGCCCAACGTGCCGACCATTGTGGCACAGTTGAATTGTGTTCTGCAACAGTTCGATTAGTGTTTGGGAGGAATTGTCAGCCTGCGGCAACAGGGCTGATAATCCGGCACTTGCTGTTTGCCCAATTGCTGTTTGACAGTACACCACAGAGCATCCTGCGGTGAAGCCAAAGAAGGACTGCAATAATTGACGTCGATTCATCATCGTTGTTCTCCTGCCGTGAAATTTTTCTTATCCAAATCCCCAGATTCTTATGCCGTATGTTTTAGCATCTCACGCATCTCAGTCCAACTGCGATTCAAATCTCATTTTTTTGCCGACACCAAAACATCAGGTGATCGTGATAAAACGATCGATTTTTGGACAGTCAAAATAATGGATGGACCGAGGAGGCGATCGATGCATTGTCTGCAGGGGAATCGAAATACTTCACCGCAAAGGAGCTAAATGAGCGAAGTTTGCGGGCAATTTTTTTTCACCGGCGGAAGGAAATCGGCAAAACAAGGGATTGGCACTTTGCGAAACTCTGAAAAACGTCTAAAAGGCGAAATCTAAGGCGGAATTTCTTCCGCATTTGAGGGGATGCATCGTTTTTTGCAACGTCAGTCATTGGTCGCTTGACGTGTTTTCATCTGAGATTCGGACGGATTTCATGGACGGCGTTCAGGGACAAACAATTCCGACATATGATGTCGATGCATCGCACCGCAATGCGCTTTGCAATTCTCATCTGTTCTCGCTCCACGGGGAAGCTTTACCTGGTGTTCCAGCGTTTCGACCGGCGCGGTGGTTATCCAGCGCGCATGCGCAGACGGCTTGGGCGACCGTGTTTCCCGGACTTTTACCATTGATTGGCACAACCGAGCGCCGACTGCGGCTGGATGATGGCGATTTAGTTGTGATGCACGATGACAGTCCGTCTGGTTGGCGTCGCGGCGATCACGTCGTTCTGATGCAGCACGGATTAGGGGGCTCGCATCGCAGTGGCTATATGGTTCGTTTGGCGGCTAAGTTGCAGCAACGAGGCGTGCGTACATTTCGAATGGATCATCGTGGCTGTGGCGCGGGGACAAGTCTCGCGAAGTATCCCTATCACGCAGGGCGCGTGGAAGACCTGGCTGCTGCGGTCAATATGGTGGAGCGGCTTTGTCCCGGCTCCCCGATTTCGCTCGCAGGATTTTCGCTAAGCGGAAATCTGTTGCTGCGATATCTTGGAGAATTCGGGCCCAATCTGCCGCTGAGTTTGTATCGTGTAGTTGCCGTTTGTCCTCCGATAGATCTGCAACATTGTTCGTCGATGCTGAATGCGTCTCGTATGGGACAGCGGTACGACATGTATTTCACTCGACGCCTTGTCCGACAGCTTTCCAATTCGACGCAGTGGCGCGATGATGTGCCGCTGGCCAATGTGCGTCGTGCTCCGCGACGTTTATACGACTTCGATGAACTGTATACAGCTCCGGCGTCCGGATTCGAATCGGCCGATCACTATTACGAACGAGCATCATCTAAGCCCGTCATTGAAAATATTCGGGTCCATACCACAATTTTGGCATCAATGGATGATCCTGTCGTCAGTACGCAGGCGTTTCATGGATTGCAATTGCCGCCGAATGTCACAATATGTTTGACTCAGCACGGTGGTCATCTTGGATTCCTGGGGCGCAGCGGTGTTGATCCAGATCGTCGTTGGATGGACTGGCGATTGATGGACTGGCTGTTGAACTGAGATCCGAAAGTCACCCATGTCTTATCCTCGCGTTTCTTCCCTGAAAACGCCGCTCCAGTTCCAGCAGAGACTGGATGAGCTGAACCTTGAACTGCCGTTCGATGAGACGCTGCAAGTCGGCGTTCAGGCACCGCTTGATCAATCACTGACATCGGTTTGTGGTCCAATCGGTAATCGATGGTGCATCCTGCCGATGGAAGGCTGGGACGGAACAACTGATGGTCGTCCAACAGATTTGACACGCCGCCGCTGGAAGAATTTTGGACTCAGCGGAGCGAAATTGATCTGGGGTGGCGAAGCGGTTGCAATAAACCCCGATGGTCGAGCGAACCCGAATCAGCTGCTGATAAACTCCAGCACTGTGAGTGACCTGGAGTCACTGCGGGAAATTCTTGAGCAGACGCATCAGAAGCATTTCGGAACAACCGACGATCTGCTGCTTGGCTTGCAACTGACACATTCCGGTCGCTTTGCAAGGCCTCGCGACAAGAAGCAGTTGGAGCCTCAGATTGCGTATCACCATCCAATACTTGATCAAAAATTTGGTATCACCAACAGTGCCCCGCTGCTTTCAGATGACGATATCAAACGGTTGATTGACGATTTTATCAACGCATCTCGCCTGGCCAGCGCGGCGGGTTATCGGTGGGTGGATATCAAACATTGCCACGGCTACCTCGGGCATGAGTTTCTGTCTGGCTTTGATCGGGTTGGTGCGTTCGGTGGCAGTTTCGAAAACAGAACTCGATTCCTGAGAGACATTGTTGCCGGGATTCGTGCGGAAGTCCCCGGCCTTGGAATTGGCGTGAGGTTAAGCGTCTTCGATTATGCACCATTTCAACCGGGGACATCGGATGACAAGACTGGCGTTCCATCGAACGTTGGTGACTATCGGAATGCATTCGGTGGAGACGGAAGCGGGCTCGGAATTGATTTGAGTGAACCGCAAAAGTTTCTGGAACTGCTACGTTCGCTGGGCATCGA
>JBDNFT010000983.1:0-1714 GCA_041689695.1 Planctomycetaceae bacterium
AAACCACTTGGTGCGGGCACGACAGTATGTGCCGGCCCAAGATATCCTGCTGGAAACCGGCTGTAGGTGTCATGAAAATTGTGGCAGGCCAGAGCAAGTTGTTTCAGATTGTTCTTACACTGTGTTCGGCGAGCGTCCTCGCGAGCCTGCTGGACGGCAGGCAGCAGCAATGCAATCAGTATCGCAATGATGGCGATCACGACCAGCAGTTCGATGAGCGTAAATCCTCGCCGATCCGTGTGGCGGTTCTTTTTTACAGATTTTCGGTTCATCGCCCCTGCCTCTGAGAAACAAGGGGATATCTGTACCCAGCAAGGAGCCGTTTTGCAAGTGGCCAATGTTCCTGTTTGATAGAATGCTCCAATGTTCTGCGACTTCGCACGTCAAATCAACTTCTTCCCGCAGAAAAGTTGCAGAGGTGTTCTTTCATGCCTTGGATTGTAAGTTGGCATTTCTGTCTGACCGCTAAACGACGGGCAAGAGTGCCCATGTCTAACCACGGATGACGATTTCTTAGAGCCTTGGGACCGCCTGCATTCCTGCGACGTTCCGTTTCGCTTTATCACTGGGCAACAGTGCTCTGAATACTTGCATAACTCGTCAGCGAATATGAGCGAATTCTCACTTTCCCCGCATCAGGTAAGCTGTCGATTCAATGTGTATTCGCAACCCGAAACGTGAATGAGGGATGAAATAGTGCGGATTCTTCGACTCAAATCCGGCGCTGAGCCGTCGGTTTCCGACTCAATCGACAGCGTTTAAGGAAGATTAGAAAAAAAATCCTACATCTCCAAAAATTAGGAAATGTTCGTTTGGCATGGGAACTGCGACCGGGTAAGCTCCTACAGTCAGTCTGAGTCAATCGCGAGAAAACTCAATCTCCATCATGGGAGACGTCTGGCTCAATTGTGTTCGCATTGAATTGTAGAGTGTTTTCTGTTTCGTTCTAAGTTTTTTGAGTTTGGAGAAGTTATGAACAGGTACTCTTTCCGACGTGCTGGTGCATTTGACAAACGAAGTGGCTTTACGCTCATTGAGCTTTTAGTCGTGATCGCGATCATCGCAATTTTGATTGCACTTCTGCTCCCTGCGGTTCAGCAGGCTCGCGAAGCAGCTCGCAGAACTCAGTGCAAGAATAATCTCAAGCAGCTTGCCTTGGCAGCTCACAACTTCCATGACATCTACAACCGATTCCCGGCTGGCAGTTTTGGTTCGCCTCAGGATGCCTCAATCGTCTACGGGGGAAATCAGTGGTTGGGAGTGTTGCCTCAGCTTCTGCCGCAGCTGGAACAACCCGCTCTGTATGAAAGAATTGCGGTTTGGAAAGGCGTTGATCGCCGTCCAGATCCAGCAAGTCCGGGAAATTTCATCGCCGAGAATAATTGGTGGAACGATAATGTGACCGACGATACCTGGACGATTTCTCAGGCGAAGCTTTCAGCATTCCGATGTCCTTCTGATATTGAATCAGCCACTTCCGGAATTTTCATCGCTCTTCACACTTTCTCTCTGCCCGCCACACCGAACACTTTAAATATCACTGGCGGCTTCTTCGGTCCCCCGAACAACGTCTCCGGGCAAACCAGCTACCTTGGAGTCGGTGGTGGCGGAAGCAACGTGCAGGGGGCTTGGGAATACCGCAAGGGAATCTTCGGGTCGCGAACAAAGTTTTCGTTCCGAGATGTGACCGATGGGACAAGTAATACACTTCTAT
>JBDNFT010000984.1:0-3774 GCA_041689695.1 Planctomycetaceae bacterium
AACCGCCGCAAAATCAGCACTTGAACAAAAGCTTTCAGCGACGCAGCGAGCCGATCGGTACGAATCTGAACACGCCAAGCAGAAGCACGAAGTTCAAAAGTTGCAGGATGCCGTTCGTGACCTGGAAGACAAAATTCGTCAGGCCAAACAGAAAAAGACGTTGCTGACTGCCCGCATGGCACGAGCGACATCGACACAGAAAATTCATACTGCGATGGATCGAACTCACAGCCAGTCGGCTTTCGCTCAGTTTCAACGCATGGAGGAAAAAGTCGACAGAGAAGAAGCGTTGTCGGAGGCATGGGACCGTCTTGACGGCAAAGACCCGGATGCCGCCGAGCTGGCCCGAGAATTTGAAATTCGTGAACGCCAAGACCAGCTTTGTAAAGAACTGGAGAAACTCAAGGCGACGTTGGGAGAAACGTGAATGTCCCTCTGCTTTTCAGCGTCTTGAGAACAATCGTCACAGTCTGGATGCATTTGTGGCGTTTGTTCATGCAGGATCGCGAATTGCCGCAACTTCCGGTCATGCTCCTCGATAGGCCATCCGTGATCTGTCGAGGCATAACCGGGACGCGATACATGAGTGTGACACTAACACAAAAACCGGCTGTTAAATCAGAAACAATTGGTGAAGCGCTTCTGGCGATGCAGGGTGGAGAGAACTGCGATCTTCCAATGCTGCCAGAAGTTGCTGCGCAGCTATTAACGCTGACCAGCGAAGTGGATTGCAATATCAGTGACATCGTGCCGTTGATCAAACGCGACCAGTCACTCACCAGCCATTTGCTGCGAATTGCAAATTCCGTGCGATACAACACAGGTGTCACGGTTTCATCCGTTCAACAGGCAGTGGCCAGGTTGGGGCTATTGGCAGTGCGGGAGATTGTGGTTTTGATTTCCTGCAAATGCCGAGTCTTTGATGTCCCGGAATTTGAATCCCATGTTCGTAGGTCATTTCGTCACTCTCTGGCGACGGCCGCGTTTTCGCAGGAAATCGCCCGCAGTCGGCGAGTGAATGTTGAAGAGGCATTTCTTGCGGGATTACTGCACGATGTTGGCCGGCCGGTCCTGTTTCAAGCACTGGCGGATCGTCGAAAAATGCACGGCTTGATTGCGACAGATAGTGAAGTCCTCCTGGCGGCAGACGAGCTGCGTGTCCCTCTGGCAGCGCGATTGATCAAATGCTGGGACATGTCGGAACGAATTGAGGAAACGGTTTTGCATCAGTCCACGCCACTGGACGCACCTACCTGCCTGCTGCAAGCGGCAACATTGAATCTTGCCATCCATCTTGCAGATCAAACACTGAATCCAAGCGCCGAAGAACCATCAGACACAGCACCGCACCCGATGCTGGAAGCACTGAGTCTGTACCCTGAACAATTTGCAAAAATCACACAGAACCGCAACCAGATTCTGGAATGGGTAGATTCAACACTATGATTTCATCCAGCAATAACTTTGACGTCGTCGTCATTGGAAGTGGCCCCGCAGGACAAAATGCGGCAATGGAAGCCGCACAACGCGATGCGCGGGTGTTGATCATCGAACAGGAACCGCAGGTCGGTGGCGCATGTGTTCAATACGGCACAATTCCCAGCAAAACGCTGCGTGAAACCGCATTGACGCTGACCGCATTTCAACGCCGAAGCGGGGATGTTTACAGGATTAGTCGAGACGCCGAACTCAGCATCTGCAGCCTGATGAAACGGCTAAACGAAGTGGTCCATGCGCATCAGGAAACAACGCGCCGGTTTCTCGAACAATCCAACGTCGAACGCGCATACGGTCGCGCGACGTTTGAGTCGCCAAATGAAATCGCCATCACCAAAGTCAATGGCGAAAAATCCATCGTCAACGCGGCGAACATTATCATCGCTACCGGATCACGGCCTCGCAATCCTCCAAATGTCGATGTAGATCATGAGAACATTCTGGACAGCGATTCCATTCTCTCGATGACGTACCTGCCACGTTCAATCCTGATTCTGGGTGGCGGCGTGATTGCTTGCGAATATGCTTCAACTTTCGCATCACTGGGTGTCAAAGTCACGCTGCTGGACAAGGCACCGATGCCACTGGGGTTCCTCGATCCCGAACTGGTGGACTATTTTGTGATGCAGTTAAAAGTCAATGGTGGTGAGTTCCGTGGACACTGTGAAATTGAATCCGTTGAATGGGACGGCATCTGTTCCGTGCGCGCCAAACTCAACACTGGCGAAGTGTTGACGGCTGACAAAGCCTTCGTTGCATTGGGACGAGTTGCGAATCTTGACAACTTGCAGATTGATAAGGCTGGCTTGCTAGCATCGCCTCGCGGACTGCTGGAAGTCAACGAATTCTGCCAGACCTGCGTACCGCACATCTATGCCACTGGAGACACAATCGGACCACCAGCACTTGCCTCGGCATCTATGGAACAAGGGCGACGAGCCGCGTGCCATGCTCTTTCGGGCAGAATGCATGCTGGTCTTGGTTCATTGCCTGCCGGAATTTACACCATTCCGGAAATCGCAACGGTAGGACTGACCGAGCAGCAGGCCATTCAGAAATTTGGAACGCCGATGGTTGCTCGGGTGAATTTCGATCAGGTTGCCCGAGCCCACATTATGGCATCGACATTGGGCGTCTTGAAGCTCGTTACTGACGAACGTGGAGATAAACTTCTGGGCGTTCAGATTGCAGGCGATGGAGCCACCGAACTTATTCATCTGGGGCAGATGGCGATCATCGGCCAGATGTCTGTTGATACATTCGCCAACGCGACTTTTAACTTTCCAACGATGGCCGAGGCCTATCGAATTGCGGCATTGGAAATTCTGAACAAACGTGATTGGACGACTCAGTCAGGCTGTTCTGAGCGACGATTGGCATGGAACAACTCGTCGCCGGTGTAGCTTCCGTGAGGAAAGAACGGTCTCGTAGCGAAACTCGTCAAGAGTTTCGGCACCCACAGACGCCGAAAGTCCTGACGACTTTCGCTACCAAGGAACGCGAACAGTCCCCAATTCGCCTTACAGTCATCCCATCGCCCAGACTATCACACCACCAGCAACCAGCAGCACAACGACGCCGACGATCGTTAACACCAGGCGAGTCCGACCGTTAGTGGACTGATTTGTGTTGATAAGTCTGACGCCACCTTTGCCACCAAACGTCATTTTTGATCCGTGCGACAACGTACACATGGCCTCAACGTTACCATTCACAAACGTCGGTTTGGTTTTGGATTCCTGACGCAGCATCCAATTTTTTCCGTCGAATTCCATTCGGCACTGAAGGCTGTCGACGCCAAGCTCACTTGGCAGATAGACATCGACACCCTGTGACGATCCTATCGACACTTGTGCTTTATAGATGGAAACGAAGCGTTTAGTGCCCAAAATCCGCAGTTGCCATCCGACAGGCGCAGGACCTTTGTACGCGCTGCGTCGTGTATTGGTCGGTGCTTCATTTCGAATGGACTCCTTTCGAATTCGGTCAGGAACCGGTTGCCGATGCGCAGGAGTCTCCGACTGATTAAAACTATCGGTGCCAGCAGCAATATGATGACTGCCTTCCTGCAGCCAGCCGGAAGGAGACGTGATAGACGATCTCTGTCCGGAAGATTTTTTTCCTACCTGTGCCGCCTTCGCCTTCGCTTGTTTTGCTCTCAGCGTGACCAGTTCGCGAAAGTCAAATGCTATCGGCGTTCGAGTCGCATGCGGTCTTAGCGCATCGATCAGTTCATCTGCGTTCTGATAACGTTTCGCAGGATCTTTCTCCATCATT
>JBDNFT010000985.1:0-7218 GCA_041689695.1 Planctomycetaceae bacterium
ATCCTGATATTCGAGCTCGCACAATGTGCGGCTCATGCGACGATTCGCCAATCAACTCAAATCCGCTCAAAAGTCCCATAAATGCAGGACTCGTGCCGAACAGTATTGGGACGCAGCTCATATCGTCCCCGATTCATCGTTCAAGTCGGAATCCGTGCCTCAGCGGTGCGCATGCTTGCCGGGCCTGGACTTGCGAAGGCGGCGGCGTTCTTCTCGGTTCATTGGGACGTCAAAGGCGGAGGGATCAAATGCTGTTGCGTGCCGTTCGGATTTGCCCCGCTTTTCACGCAACTCGCGATAATGCGCTTTCAGATGTTGTGCGTAGACCTTGTCGTTCTCCACCATTTCGCCCCAGAATTCCAATAGCTCCTCAGCGTACGACGCCTGCTTGTGGAAAGGATCCAGAAATGGATTGGAAAACTCAGCATTCGTTCTGCGCCAAACTTCATCGGCGCCGGGACTCCATGTGTAACTGATTGTGGCAACTTCCCGTGGATGTGCATCCGATTCGGATTTCAGATGCAGGACCTTGATAATCACGCGCTCGCAATTGCAACTCAGGTCCGTGCAAAAATATTCCATGAACAGAAACACTCCGGCGGGAATGTTGCCTAAACCGTCCAGGAAGATTGTGTTTCGCAGTTCAGTTTGCCTTTTCTGCGGAAATGCTTCGAAGTATCCAATGACTGACATCTTAAAATCCTTTTCAGATGGTGCGGTTTCAGATCACGCGAAGCCAGATGGTAGCATGTGATTTTCAAAGCTGAAGAGTAAAATCTTGAAATGTATTCGATATTATAATTCATGCGGTCCGGAACGAGGCTGCCAGTATCTTGCGACTGTCCCTTCCCCCGCGATCGATTTTCCACTTTCAGCAGTTTCCCAAGGGGGGAAGAAGCAAGGCTGCTAAGGATTTGAAACCGTCAGAACCAGCGAACCCCCGCCTCACCCGGCCTATCGGCCACCTTCTCCCCTGATCAGATTGGCGATTTAATCGTAACCCGACGCGTCAGCGAGGGATTTTAGGCGAATGCCGGCCATTCCATCCCTCACTGACGTTTCGGGTTGCGAAAACACATTCAATCGACAGCCTGCGATCTCGGGGGAGACGGGACATCCGATCGCTTATCCTCGCTTTGATTGTGCCCAAAATTCAATTTTCGATGAATTCGGCGAATACCGTCGAATCACTGTAACAGACGCCTCGTGCCTACGCTGTGAGGATCAGTGGTTGACCTTTTCAGCCACGGAAACTCAAACACGAGGAGAATTTCGATGAAACGCACTTCTTTGTATATCGGTCTCATGCTGACGACTTTCGCTCTGACTTCGGCATCTCAAACCTTCGGTGATTCGAAGAATCGAAATACGTCGGGCGGAGCGGGCCGAGGTCACAGTAGCAGCCACAACGGACCGACGGCTGTTCACAATTCAGGTTCCGTTGGACAGAACAATGGTAATCGGAAGGGGAACACGTTCGGTGGCATCAACCTGAACGGGAACCGCAACAATCATGCAAATTCCGAATCACAACATCATGGTTCTGGCGGGATGAAAACCGGCGGTGGATTCAATCTACAGAATCATGGCATCAATCTGCCGCAATCCGGAAATCACCGCAATGGACAGAATTCAAATCAATCCAAGATCCATCAGCCTTCGAATCTGCAGACTAAGATTGGCCACACAATTCACCTGGCCAACGGCACAAAGACACAGGCGATCGGAATCAAGGTGGCTCAGACCCTGAAACACAAAGGTCACGACGTTCATATGCAGAGTCAGGTTCAGAACATCTGCGGAACAGCACCGAAGCACTTGTGCAATCATCCGAAGTTTTCGTGGTGGGTGAATGTCTGCTATGATCACTGTCACGCGAACTATGGTTGCTGGAACGTCAATCAGCAATATTGGGATTGCTGGACACCTTGCAACTGGCAGGTCGTTCAATGTCAACAGTTCAGCTACTTCGTTGGCTTGAATGCCACTTACATTCCCGAGATGCAGGCTTATGGAGTTCAGTCAGTGGTTGCTGGTTCTCCAGCACAGTTGAGCGGACTTCTGCCTGGTGACCTGATTGTGTCGGTTAACGGACAAACGGTGTTCGATCCAAATCTGATCAACAATGAACTGGTACGAGGCCGCCTTGATATGCAGATCATTCGAGAAGGCCTGGCAGGTCCGATTCAGCTGACCGTTTTCCCTCGACTGGTCCAGACGGTATCATTCTAATGAGGGCTGAAGGCCCTCAACCCAAAGGAGCCTACCGGCTCGTTGCCTGTTCTTCGCTCACGTTGTTCGCTTGCCCAAACATGCGAGCAACGTGGACGCCAACAGAGTAAGACACTAATTTGCGGAAGTATCAACGTATGAAACTCGCATCTGTCCTAACGCCGTTGTCCGATGAAAACCTGCAGCTTGCCGCTCAGTGTGGCGTCACGGAGATTGTTCATCGATATCCTGGAAAAGATGCACACGTCCTGAAGCAGGCTCAGGAGCGGTTTGCCAAATTTGGGTTGCAACTTTCTGTCGTTGAAGGTTATCTGCCGATCGAAAACATCAAGTTGGGAATTGACGACGGCACTGAGATCGACGCCATGAAATTACTCATTCGTCAAATGGCCGATCTGGACATTCGCCTGCTGTGTTACAACTTCATGTGCGGCACGGATTGGTGTCGCACTCGTCTCGACGCGCCAGCTCGCGGCGGTGCAAAAGTCACCGCGTTTGAACTTGCCGATGCAGAGAAAGCCGTGCGGCTCGGTTACCGAGCTCCGAACGCTGATTTCGATGCGATCGCAAAACGATTGACGCCTGACAAACTGTGGCAGCAACTGGAACGGATGCTCAACGAATTGCTGCCGCTCGCTGAAGAATGCGGTGTGGTGCTGGCGATGCATCCGGATGATCCACCGCTGCCGGAGTTGCTTGGGAAACCTCGAATCATGCACAACGTTGCAGGTTTTAATCGGCTCATCTCAATGGCTCCAAGTACGTCGAACGCGATCTGTTTCTGTCAGGGATCATTCGCGACGATGAATGTCGATATCCCGGCTACCATTCGTCACTTTGGGCGGCACATTCAGTACGTTCATTTTCGCGACGTCGAAGGCAACCCCAGTTCTTTCGCCGAGACATTTCACGACAACGGTCCCACCGACATGGCCGCTGCGATGCGAGCCTATCGCGAGATTGGATTCAGGGGCCCGATCAGACCGGATCACGTTCCGCAACTTGTCGGAGAAGACGAAGGCGAACCCGGCTACACAATGCTCGGCCGCCTGTTCGCGTTTGGTTATATGCGAGGCTTAATGCAGGCGACGAAGCAGTGACTGGCGAGCGGGGGACGTCAGTCCCCTGATTGTGTTTACCACCACGATTCCACGCAATGCCACAAACCTCTCGGCGGAGCGTGAGGAGCACATTCATGGCCGACCAAAGTATCTGTAACCTGAAGAATTCCAAAGAACAACCCGCACGCACGCTGCGCTGCTTGCATTGAGGCTCAGAACATTTTACAAGTAATCAGCCAAATGGAGAAAATACAGCCCAGTCAGTGGCTGAAACATGGTCAGCTTCTGTCTGAAGATGAATCCGACTGACAGAATTATCCTACCTCCCTTACCGGACATCTTACCTGTGCATACTGTCCGACTTTTTGCGAGCTCAACTTTCACGCTTGCACCGATCGCGGCATGGCTGCTGACAGGTCTTCTCTGCGTCCGCGGCGACGAAGTTGATTTCAATCGCGACATTCGTCCGATCCTGTCTAACCACTGTTTTCAGTGTCACGGGCCGGATGATGACTCTCGTAAGGCGGATCTGAGACTCGATCAGCGCGAATCCGCTCTCGCGGACCATGATGGAAACATCGCGATTGTGCCCGGCGACACAGCAACCAGTGCGATCGTGCAGCGAATTACATCCGGCAATCCAGACCAAATCATGCCTCCGCCGGAATTCCAGAAGCCACTTTCCGCAGCCCAGATCGACAAACTGACAAAGTGGATCGCATCCGGAGCAAAGTACTCGAAGCACTGGTCGTTCGAGCCGATTGCTGCGAAAACGCCACCACCTGTTCGACTCGGCGAGATCGCACATAACGGCATCGATAATTTCGTTCTTGACGAACTGGCCCGACACGAGATCAAGGCGTCCGTGCAGGCAGATCGTTACACGCTTATTCGCCGAGTTTACCTGGACCTGCTCGGGCTGCCGCCGGCGGTCGCAGAGGTCGATCGGTTTGTTGCTGATACGAGTGACAACGCTTACGAGCAACTTGTCGATCGTGTCCTCGCGAGTCCGCATTTCGGCGAACGCTGGGGACGACACTGGCTCGACGAAGCACGCTATGCGGATTCACACGGCTATACCAACGACAACGAGCGATCCATCTGGCCGTATCGTGATTGGGTGATTCAGGCGTTCAACAATGACCTGCCTTTTGATGAGTTTACGATCGAACAACTCGCGGGCGATCTGCTGGAGAATCCGACTCTGGCTCAGCGTGTCGCCACCGGATTCCATCGCAACACGCTGATCAATACAGAAGGCGGCGTCAAGGTGGATCAGTTTCGTGACGAACAAGTCAAAGACCGCGTCGATACTACGGGTCTGGTCTGGATGGCACTGACGGTTGGTTGTGCCAAATGCCACACGCATAAATTCGACCCGATCACTCAGCACGAGTACTATCAGCTCTATGCGTTTTTTAACTCGACAACTGACGCGAATTCGGAAACACCAATCCTTAAAGTGCCATCGCCTGAGCAATCGCGACTCAACGAAGAACTGACGGCGACACAGAAAGAACTGAATCAAACGATCGCAGAAGACTCCGGTCGAAAAGAACGGCAAGAGGCATGGCAGCAGCAGATCGTCGCCCGCTCAGAAGAGCAGGCGGAGCAAGAGGGCGATCCCGATGCAGGCTGGACAGTTCTCGAACTTTCCGGCAAGTCGGTCAACAGTTCGGTGCTGAAGTCCCTGGAAGATCGTTCGCTCCTTGTGAATGGTCCGCAAGGGATGACAGACGAATACAGCGTAACAACCTACAGTCCTCTGAAAAAGATCCGTTCGGTTCGGCTGGAAGTACTGACGCATGAGAGTCTGCCAAAGAATGGTCCCGGACGAGCGGGAAATGGAAACTTTGTCCTCTCAGAAATCTGGTTTCGAACGGGCGACGGCAAGGAGTTGCGTTTCAGCGTTGCTGGTGCCGATCACTCACAGCGTGACTACAGCGTGACGAACGCGATTGATGTCAAGGACGACACAGGCTGGGCCATCAATGGAGCCCCGGATGGCAGTCTCAATCGCAATTGCACTGCCTGGTTCGTTCTACCAACTGTGCTGGAAAACTCCCCCGAAAACGCATTGACATTTCAGATGCAGTTCCATCAGAAAGACTACTCCATCGGGCGATTTCGAATCAGCGTTTCGGAAGACGAATGGCAGGATCGTCCCGACGCTTCAATTCTCGCAACGCTGGTCGCTCTTCCAGAAAAGGATCGCACGCCCGAACAGCAACAGCGACTTGATACGGCCTTCCTGAAGCAGGATCCCATTCTAAGTCCGCTGCAGTTAGCGTTGGCGAAAGCGACTCAAGAACTGGAAGACGTGAAGCGAGCGATCCCCACAACGATGGTGCTGGAGGAACTGCAACCGCGACGAACCACGCACCTTCAGATTCGCGGTGAATTCCTGCGAACCAGTGACGAGGTGAAGGAAGCCGTGCCAGCCGTGTTGCCTCAGCTTTCCAATCCCGACGCTCCCCAAACACGTCTGGATTTTGCGAAATGGTTGATGCGACCAGACCATCCGCTGACAGCACGCGTGCGAGTCAACCATATTTGGATGCATCTCTTCGGAAAGGGACTCGTCGAAACCGAGAATGACTTTGGCACTCAGGGATCTCAACCGACACATCCGGAATTGCTCGACTGGGTGGCTAGCGAGTTCCGACGACTCGGCTGGTCGCAGAAGCTACTGATCAGATTGATCATAACATCGGCAACATACCGCCAGACCTCCACCATCCGCCCGGAACTGGCCAGGACTGATCCTCACAATCAGTGGCTGGCCCGCCAGAATCGAATTCGCGTCGAAGCCGAAATTGTCCGTGACCTGGCACTGGCGGTCAGTGGCAAATTATCTTCGACAATTGGCGGACCGGGCGTTTATCCGCCGCAGGAAGATGGCGTTTACGCGTTCACGCAACGAGCGAAAATCTGGAAGACCAGCACCGGCGACGAACGCTATCGCCGTGGGATGTACACATACTTCTACCGCAGCGCGCCGTATCCAATGCTGGAAACCTTCGACGTGCCCAAGTTCAACGCGACTTGCACCCGCCGAGATCGTTCCAACACGCCGCTGCAGTCGCTGACGATGTCAAATTCGACTGCAATGTTCGAACTGGCGGAAGACTTTGGAAAACGCATCGCCGCAACCGACGCAGAAAATGATGACCAGCGACTGGCGTTTGCGTTTCGCGAATGTTTCGCGCGGCCGATGACGGAAACCGAACACAAATTCCTCACTCAGTATCTGACGCAGTCCCGCGAACGGTTTTCGGAAGAACAGGTCTGGATCGCCGTGGCGCGGCTGCTGTTGAATCTGGATGAGTTTATTACTCGTGAATAGCGCAGGAAAAACAGCCATGACATTCTCTGAGCGCATTACCAACAACCGTCGTGAATTCTTCGGGCAGGCGGGTCTCGGCATTGGCTCAGTCGCGCTGGCTTCGTTGCTGGCGAACGAACAAAGCCAAGCCGCTGATGTCGTTCCACAGTCGCACTTCGCCCCCAAAGCCAAAGCCGTGATCTTCATGTTTATGGCTGGCGGTCCAAGTCAGTTGGAACTCTTCGAAGACAAACCGAAACTGACAGAACTTTCCGGCCAGAAACCGCCGGATAGCTTTATGAAGGACCGTCGCTTTGCATTCTTGAAAGGCACCGAAACACTGCTCGGTTCACGCCGCACGTTTGATCGCTACGGCGACAGCGGGGTTGTGCTCAGCGATCTGCTGCCGTATCACCGCAACATCGCCGATGACGTCTGCTGGCTGAAAGGCATGACGACAGACGTCTTCAACCACGGTCCGGCGAAACTCTTCATGCAGACCGGTTCGCCACAACCCGGACGCCCGTCGATGGGATCGTGGGTCACGTACGGCATCGGCAGCGAATCACAGAATCTGCCCGGCTTCGTCGTTCTGCAATC
>JBDNFT010000986.1:0-2693 GCA_041689695.1 Planctomycetaceae bacterium
AGCGTGGCTCGTGCGTATCACTTGAACTATGACGAAGCCGGGCGCATGACGACTGCGGAAGAGGGATATTTTTGGTAGGGGTTTTCGGACAGGCGAGCGGTTGGGCGTCAGCCCTCCGAGTGCGATTAAAGTAGCCGTCACTCTCCGAGTGACGAATGCCAATATGCGACCTGCGTCACTCGGAGAGTGACGTCTACTTTGTCAAAGCGGCTGTCGGGGATCGTGGAAATTCGACGGCCTCAAAATGTTGTACTACGGAACAATGAGATCACAATGAGTATCAAACAAGTCCGCCTGTCGAATCAGGCCAAGGAAAAGCTGATTCGGCTGAAGACGCGAACTGGAATTCAACAGTGGAATATCCTCTGCCGGTGTGCGTTGTGTCTGTCGCTGAAAGAAGTGACACCTCCAACGCCAATCGACATTCCGGCCGACAGCAACGTGGAAATGACGTGGCAGGTTTTTGGTGGCGAACACAACGAGCTTTACCTCGTTGAAACAGCGATGCAAAACCGATGACTTATCAGTTGACGCCGAAACACTTGGTAAGCAGCTTCGCCTGCATCTTCATCGTGGTATCGGCTACATGGCTGTCAATGGCTTCATCAAACGCATCGAAGACCTTGTGCGGCTGACGAAGGAGGCGTGATCTTGGCAAAGAAGACACTGGTTTCTGTGATGACTGACATTTTGCAGGCAAAGGGTTCACCGATTTCCGCAGCCGAAGTCTATGCCGCCATCACTGACAACAACTTGTTTGAATTCAATTCCAAAGATCCGCTCGGAATTGTGAGGAACTCCCTGTCTCGGCACAGCATTGAGAATCAGCATTCATGTGCGTCAAAGAAAAAATGTTTCACCCAGCTTCCTGACGGAAAGTATCGACCGCTCAAATAGCTGGCGTATGCGGTGGCGTTGGGAATGAGTCTGCGGGCGCAATTAACGCAGGTTTCAACAGGAGGACGCGGAGAGAACAGAGAATCGCAGTGATGGTGTTTATTGTCTCGACGGACTCTGTGTCTTCAGTGATCTCCGTGGTTCAAAATCAACACGAAACGCACATATCCGACGGCTACTGTCCAATGCCTCTCGATCTTGAAAGTAGCAGGCACTTTCCAAGTGCCGTAGCCCTTGAAAATACGTAAATTGGCGGACGGCACACGGGGTGTGACTGCTACTTTGTTGTTAAAACGAGTGGCATTGGGCTACTGACCGCAACTTTGATGCTCAATGCATTCGTTGAAATCGCACGGCAAGAGAGCCAGGCTGAATGTCGCCAGGCAATTGCACGGTTTGCAGAGTCACAGTGCCGTCGATGGAAATAGATAGCACTCCCGTGCCTGCCGTCAGTTCCGTCGGAGTTCTTAGATACAGATGCGTCGGTGTTGCCTGAGCGATCTCAAATCGCTGGCTAGCGACTATGAGTGCCATTTCTACTCTGGCAGAATGAGATCCGTTTTGGGATGCTGTGATCATGGATGACTGTTGTGTCTTTGGAAGTGACGAACACACTGGCATCCAGTGACAGAGCTTGCGAGAATACAACTCCGCCATTCTTTCCGCTGCGATCTTGCCACAGTACACCCACCATGCCACAAATCTCATCATTGACCGCTGGTCTTTTGACATCGACGCTGACGCTGTTTTTGCTGTGGAATGGACAATTGCAGGCGGACAACTTCGAGTTTTTCGAAAAGAAGATCCGGCCCGTGCTGGTGGCTCATTGTTTCGAATGCCATTCCACTGACTCACAAGAGAGTGGCCTGCGAGTCGATTCTCTCGCAGCAATGCTGGTCGGCGGGGAGCGTGGCCCGGCGATTGTTCCCGGGAAACCCGATGAGAGTTTGCTGATCAGTGCCGTACGGCACAGCGATACTCTGCAGATGCCCGAGAAGCGAAAGCTACCGCAACCCATCATTGATGATTTGGGAACATGGGTTCGCGACGGTGCCGCATGGCCAGACCAAGAACCAGGGGTCGTCGCCGCTGCAATGCCTGTCACGACGGAACGCATGCCGACGGACGATGAAAAAGAGTTCTGGGCTTTTCAACCGGCACAGCGATCTGCAATCCCCGTTGTCGCGGACAACGGTCACTGGACACGGACACCAATAGATCAATTTGTTCTGGAACAACTTGAATCCCGCCAATTGCATCCGAATGCAACGGCAGACAAAAGAACCCTGATCCGCCGCGCGACACTGGACTTGATCGGGCTGCCTCCCAGTCCTGATGAAGTGAACGCGTTTCTTGCGGATGAATCTCCAGCAGCTTTTGAAACTGTCGTTGAACGGTTACTGGCTTCGCCTCGTTACGGCGAACGCTGGGGGCGTCACTGGCTGGATGTTGTTCGATATGCGGATTCGAACGGATTGGATGAGAACCTTGCCTTCGCGAATGCATGGCGATATCGAGATTACGTAATCGAAGCGTTCAATTCTGATCGCCCCTATAACGAATTTCTTCGCGAACAGCTTGCGGGCGATCTTCTTCCCGAATCATCGGATGAAAACGTGCAACTGCGGCGCATCGTCGCGACTGGATTTCTGTCTCTCGGTGCAAAAATGCTGGCGGAAGACGATCCGGTCAAAATGGAAATGGACATCATTGATGAACAAGTCGATACGCTCGGCAAAGCTGTGCTTGGCATGACATTCGGATGTGCTCGCTGCCACGATCACAAGTTCGATCCA
>JBDNFT010000987.1:0-2649 GCA_041689695.1 Planctomycetaceae bacterium
AAGCCGGGATGAACATTCTCTCCTGCATGCCGAAAAACTTGCTGAGCGCAGGAGCCAGATCATCAGAGCATAGTTGTTAGGCGTGCGGCGGGAAAGAAATTACCATCGGCGAGTTTGAAGCTCAGACCGCCAGATGACCATCATCCATGCCGAAGGATGCAGATCCGAGGACAGATCTGCCTACATAGTCCGACCTGTCTCAGGTCGGATTCCTTCGGCCAGGTGATATCTCCGGTAGATCTAATTCTGCCGCTCGCCTGATGTCAATTGTTCTCATCGACCGCGTCAACAGCAGCAGCTTTGGCTGGTTCGGCGATTTCCGGCATGATCGGGCTGCGTTTGGGATTCTGATGGTAGATCGGGAAATCGATTCCCGATTCTTTCAGGCACACCACTCGACCAGAAGTACTGCTCAAGTACAGGCGGTCCGTCACAGAATTTCGAATAGGCACGGTTAAACCAGGATACTGGTTTTTGTCCACGACATCGCCCGTTTTTCGATCCACCGTGAGCAGACGTCCTGAAGAGTCGAGAACGTACACGGCATTTTCAGAGACACTTACCAGAGTTTTAACGTCTTTCAAAACGAACGGCTTTCCTGACGGGGTCGGGCGTGGCAAGCCGGACTTCAGTCCTAGCGCTATCAACTCACCTTCGTCACCGACAATGAATACGTCCTGGCCGATAACGGTAATTGGTTCTGAAACTCGCTGACCCAGCGGGTATGTCCACTGCATTCGACCATTGGTATTGAGCCCAATGCAGTACAGTCGATTGTTGGCCACTGCAGCAAAGAGGTATTCCTGGTCGCGACTGACCAGCGTCAGCGGCGCTGTTGGTTGACTCTGCAGCAGAAGCTGAAACTTGGATTTGCCTGCCTGCCCTCCGCCGATGTCTACAACGAACACGTTGCCCATGTCCGTTACAAATGCGCAGCGACTGGCTCCTGCGACGGGTGCGACCTTAATAACTTCACCAGTCACGAATCGCCATGCGACTGGCTGCGCGACACCTGATGGTAGTTTCTGGTAGCGTTCCAGATATTGTAGTGTCTTCAATGAACATGCAGCAACGGAGGTGTCAGAAAGCGGCACCAGAAAGCTGCCTTCCGTGATAACTGGACCGGCAGAAGGCTGACTGTTCAGGCGATACGAGAACAACTGCCGCCCCGTAAACTTATCCATGGCGTACAGTTTTGGTCCTGCGACGATCATCACGATCCCAGCGTTTGAAGTTGCCGGCATCGAGACTTCGTCGGTTCGGCCGACCTGAGTCGTCCACATCTCGCGGCCAGTCTCCGCATTGATGGCCGTCACAACTCCTGCCGATGATTGCACATAGACTACGTCTTCGTCGTTGACGATATGAGCGACTTTGTCTCGATCGACATTCAGGACAGCCTGAGCTTCCCAAAGGGTTTCAAGTGGCGGTACCGACTTCGCTTCCATAATTGGCGAATCTGCGGCTGGCGGATCCGCCGCCACGGGTTCATCAGCAGTGATGCAATCAACGCCCAGGAGTAGAATTGCGATGAGTGTCAGCGTTCGTTGCAGCATTGTCATTTCTTTCCATCTGCCCGAAATACGCGGGCCATCGCAAATCTGAAAGACTCATCCGGTCTGATTGACCAGTGCCAGTTTGTACAAAATCACATTGACTATCGTAGCCGTCTTTGAAAAGTGAACTCCAGCAGGCAGATACTCGAAAGTACTTGGTTTATAAAATCTTTCCGGCTGGATGACAGGTTCGCTACAGTCCGAATCCAGTTCACCCCGCAGTTCACCTCTCACGCTGCTGATTCTACAACGCCAGCACCGATTTCGCGCTATTGAAATCCAAGACCATGACCAGCCAGTCGACTTGTATCGACTTTTCCGTCTTTAACGGTGAAGACCGTTGGAATTCTCCTCGCCCACTTTGCGTTTGCTGCCGGGCAGTATTGCCGGGCATTGCCTTCGATGGCGGCGACACCGGGAATCCTTGCGGCCAGACTGCACGAATGCAGAAACGAAGCGCCGGGACACGTCAGATCCTGCACGCACAGAAACATGCCGAATTTCTGTGCCGCAGCCGCCATCATCAACGATTCTGATTGCCCCTTGCATGCTTTCAACGCAATCCCTGAATAGCCTTGCTCTCGCGCAAGCAGCAGCGACTCGTACGAAATCAGAGCTTCGTCGATCACGACCGGCTTGATTGCAGCGACGGCATGCATGTGCGGAGCATTCTCTGCGTCCAGATGCCGACTTGTAGGCTGTTCGATGTATTGAATTCTGTCGAACGCCGCTGGCGATGACTTCTTCACCCGATTCAGGAATTCGATTACATAATCGGCTGAGGAACATTTTTCGTTGAAGTCACAGGAATAGAACCAAGCCGTACAACCTCGCTTGGCTTGCGCATCGGCAGTGACTTTTTCGATGGCCAAAACGCGATCCACATCCCAATCAAGATTGTCGCCAGCCAGCTTGATCTTGAGGTGTGTCAGAGTGTCAGCCGAGATCCATTCACCCCATGTCACCGGCAATTTATCGTTTGGCCGATCTTTGACTTCGGCTTCTGTCAACGGATCCAATGCTCCGATGAGATGATACAGCGGCAACGAAGGCACAGGTTCCCGCAGCGTGTATTTGTCAAGATACTCACCGG
>JBDNFT010000988.1:0-4611 GCA_041689695.1 Planctomycetaceae bacterium
CCCATCCAGCCAGGTTGAAGATGGTACGCATCAGCGACACGGAAAGGAAGCGCTGTGACGGGTGACTAAACGATGGGACGCGAATACGTTATTATTCCCAACGAATCGCAGCATCAAAATTGTCAACCTCACAACAGCGACGCCCAAAATATCTGGCGAAAATCCCGATCCATGACCAACTATCGAGACAATCTCACTGTTCTCCGCCGCGCGTTTCCTCAACCTGTGTCAGATCAGGAACACGATGCATGGTTCGTATTCTCAGTCCTGCGCGCGCTGGACCGTGTTGATGCCATGAAATCGCAACGCCCGATTCTGGGAGAACCTAAAGAAGTCAACTTCGCCGCCGCCATGGATGCGCGGGTTCCCGATGGCATGAGTACCGTCGAACTTGTTGCCCGCGATCTGGTGGATCACCTGGCCGGTATGTTTATCTGGGGACATCCAAGGGCTCAGGTGAATGTCATCAACCCGCCTTGCATCCCCGGAATTCTTGGCACGCTTTTACCCGCCATCTACAATCCGAATCTCTGCAGCGAAGAAGCCAGTCGTGGCGTGGCACTGGCCGAGGCCGAAGTCATCAGCATGACGGCCGAACTGATGGGTTACGATCCGCATCAATCAAGCGGCATATTTACCTTCGGCGGGACTGGCACACTTCTGTATGCGATTCGCATGGGCATCGAACGTGCTTGTCCGGGGACCATGCAAAACGGAATGACGGGCGAACTTCCTGTCATCATCTGTTCCGACCAGGCGCACTATGCTGTCAAGACCGCAGCCTCATGGTTGGGTGTGGGACTCAACAACGTTGTTACGATTCCAACTTCGCCAAACAATGAAATGCGAACCTGTCTGCTGGAAACCGAACTTCGGCGACTGCTGAAAGAAGGCCGTCGCATCGCGTGCATCGTTGCCACGATGGGTACGACTGACGCCTTCGGCCTGGACCCATTGGAACAGATCCATGAAATTCGGGACAACTTTGTGCGGGAATTCTCGCTGGACTATGTGCCGCACCTTCACGCCGACGCCGTCATCGGTTGGGCCTGGAGCGTCTTCCGCGACTACGACTTCGCGCAGAACACTTTAGAATTTCCTGACCGCACTCTACGAGCCCTTGCTGGAGCCAACCGCCGCATTCGTCATCTGCGTTTGGCGGATTCGATCGGTGTTGATTACCATAAGACCGGCTTCGCACCGTACATTTCCAGTGCCTACTTTGTTAAAGATGCTCGGGATTTGCGAAGTCTGGCGCGTGATCAAGCGACGACTCCGTATCTGTTTCAATCGGGCGAATACAATCCGGGGAAATTCACGCTGGAAACCAGTCGCTCGGGCAGCGGTCCCATGGCAGCTCTGGGAGCCTTGCAACTGCTGGGAAAAACCGGGCTGCGAACTTTGCTGGGGCATCTTGTGACGATGGCAGAAACGCTGCGGAATCGTCTAACCGCTCAACCTTCAATCAGCGTGATGAACCCGGAAAATTTTGGTCCGGTGACATTATTTCGAGTCTACCCGGATGAAGTTGATACGTTCGAGTTTCCGAAGCTGGAACAGAGCAACGCCAACTATAGATCTCAACTGCATAAATACAATGAATACAACCGTCAGGTGTTTCGCATCTTACACGCAGAAGCGCTGCGTGGTGACGGTGTGGTGCTTTCGATGACCGATCGATTTCGCGAAACCGACTACGGGGAGCCTGTTGTCGCCATCAAGTCCTACATCATGAGCCCATTTTCAGATCAGCAATACGTCCAGGCCGTGATTGATTCCATCGAGCGCGCCAGGAAGCAGATTTCAGCGACTGGCGATGCGAAGGAGCTGAAACCATGAAGCGTATGACACATCGTCGAACTGTAGCAAACGTCAAGCGTTGACTTGAAGTGCCTGCGATCCTGTTTGGTTGCCACCCATTGATCTCATTGAACCAGGTCACGCAGCGAAACAGCTCTATGCCGCTCATGCCGCGAAGATGAATCTCAGACACCAGAACTCCCGGCACGGGTTTGTGGTAGTCTCGGTAGAACTCCATCGCCGTCATGTAGTCGTGAACATCCACCTTTTGCTGTCGCAGGAAATCGGCCAGCGAATTCCGCACCGAGCCGTCATCAATGATCAGAAAAAAACGAAAACGGCCGTCGTTTCTTCAGTAGGCTGACTTCCAGCTGCGCGTCTCTCAAAAAGCCAACGGTTCGACGGGGCTGAGTGAATAGCCGATGTCGTTTCACGGCCTGTCGCTTAAGTCACCGCAATCCAGCGACTGCCTGCCGCTGAGTGAGCATTTCGACTGGCATCGGCGAGAGGTTATTCATAGTCCGGGTAGGGCAATTCAAATCGTTACGAATTGATCTACACAACCGCACAGGTTAGTTGGCAACGATGAAGTGGCCCATTTGGAATCCTGAAAATCTGTCATGAGAAGTGCTGCGATGACAGGTCTGGCATTTGGAGATGAGAACCTCGATTGGATTTGTTACTATTCCGACATCGCGATCCGTTGACGATCGCCCCGTAGATGGCTTTCCACGCCAATGTTCGATTGTGAGTCACTTCAATGACCAAGAAACCGCCCGTGGTTTACATTTCTTACTGCCGTTCATCTGCTGAAGACACAGCTTTTGCAAAGCAATTGGCCGAGCGGCTAAGGGGAGATGGAGTTCGCTCTTTGCTGGATGTTTGGGAACTTCGCCCCGGGATGGATATTGTCAAGTGGTATGCCTATGCATTATTTGAAAGTGACGTCGCGATATTGCTTGCCTCACGGAATGTTACTAAAAATGACTTCAGGCAGCACGCGGGCCTGGACGATCTGATGGAGTTGCAAGAGGTTTCAGTTGAGCGGGCACTCATCAGACTGATCCCACTTCTGTTCCCCGGCGTATTGACTCAATACTTGCCCAAACCCTTCAAGGGGCGATTCGGGATCAAGATCGAACCTCAGAATCCGGAGCTTGGGTACGAAGAACTTCTCGATGCCCTGCTGGAACGCAAACCGCGCATTGCTCCAACACTGCGCGAACGGAATCCATCATCTCGTGATCCTTTGCAGTCAGTTTTTCTCAAGCGACTTACGCTCTCGAATTTTCGCCGCGCCCAGCAGTTAGAACTCGTCCGATCCGAGGCTGCACCCGACCGAACATCCGGCCCCGGCCAATGGACGATACTTCTGGGCGACAACGGAACGGGGAAGAGTTCTGTGCTTTGGGCGATTGGAATGGGTCTGCTCGATCGAGATCTCGTGCAGGCTATTCTGCCAAGTATTTCGTCGCCACTTATCCAATTCGGCCACAGTGAATGTTCTGTTCAAGTGACAGAAACCTCGACTACGTATCACGTGCAACTGACAAAGCAACAAGGGCGAGAAGCGATAGCAGCTTCTTCTGCCTCGCCAGATTTCATGATCTTTGGATATGGCACTTCGCGAGGATCGGCTTTTGGGGGACCACAGCGGAGCGTTGAACTTGACCGTCCTCTGAATGCGATCAACACACTTTACGCAATTCCGACAAATCTCGTTCATGCAGAAACTTGGATCGAGGGGCTGGAACGCAATGCATTGAAGGCTGGGGAAGCGACGGAATCCGATCAGCTTTTCCAGAATGTTTGCGATGTTCTGAAGAGTGTGTTGCCGGGAATCGACGAGATTGTTCTGGATGAGGAACGGATTCGATTTATCGGTCCGTCAGTCGGTGACTGCACAATAGATTCCTTGAGCGATGGCTATGCCACGACGCTCGGTTGGATGGCTCAACTGAACACCTAAACGTTCGGCAGGTTGATCTTCCGCCTGGAATTCGAGCGGATCAGATTCTGACGGGAATCTGGTTTGGCCTATCTTCCACGCTAGACATCGAAACCCGGCACATGCTGGATGAACATCGAGAAATGCTTCGTGCCGGTAAATCTCAGGAGAATTCCGAGAGGATCGAGATGGAACGACGACTTCGCACGCGACTCGGAAGCTTCGCTGATACTTCTGCAGATCGAGTTGCTCAGGAAATAGTAACTCGCGAACTCGAAAAAGATGCGTCACCTCTGACGAAGTTTGAGCTTGAGACAGTCCGAGAGAAAGTCCAGAAAGCGTTGGCTCAGAAACCATGATGCAGTTTGCGAAACGGCCCGAGGAGGGAAAGCAACGTTTCCAGGAAAAAGCAGCAACGCATGTCTCTTCGTTATCGGGTTTAGAGAACGAAGACGGTGCGCCAGATTTCAGAGCACCGGCATTCTGCTCCCATGATCGGGGATGAAGAATCGGAAGCGGCACTGCTGCTCGATCCCTTCGGAAGGGAATCGCCCTTCTTCCATCTGGCATTCGATGACCTTGGCCAGGTGCAGGCCTTTGAAAACAGTTGTATTGGATACGAAACCATCGTCACTTGTGGACTCGATCGAGAAAGTCTCCGAAGTTCTCGTTACGAGAAAGCTGTTCGAGCATTTGCCCTGTTGAAGGCATTATTCGAAGCTGAGACCACTGATGAAACGAGTGAGATTTTGGTAGACTTCTATGAGCTGGGGCGTGCTCAGTATGTTCACTCGGGAATGGTTCGCTGCGTCTTCATCCAAAATACAGGAATGAGTTGGGACGCTCTCGAAACAGCTATGAGC
>JBDNFT010000989.1:0-2638 GCA_041689695.1 Planctomycetaceae bacterium
CGACGATCGACACCCGTTTTGACTCTTGGAAATTGCAACCAGTTGCCTTTGAATGCAGACTTCGGCAGGTTCGCCAAATCGCTGTTTCCGAGCCCTCCGTTACAAGCCAGTAGAATCATCGCCTTCAACGCTGGAGACGCCTCAGAGAGCAACTGGTGGATCTCAGCGGCCTCAAACATCCGGAGTCCGTGCTTCTTCTGATTCCGGGCGCGATGTAACCGCATTGTCTTTTTTGATGGTCGGGCAAATTGCTGTCCAAAGCGAATCGGCTTTTCAATCATTTCGTTGTTGTAAGCGAAGCCGAACACCATCCGCGTTACGGTGACAATCTTTCCAATTGCGTATGGCCCACGCCCCTTGCAGGCGTTGACTCTGAATCCTTCGAAGTCTTCTGGCTTGCAGTCGTCCACCAATCGTTCCCGACCAAAATGATCAACGATCTCCGCACATGCCGCATGATAATCATGAAACGATCGAATGCTGAGTTCCTGGCTATCGACCATACTTCGCTTGCCATTCAGGAACCGATTGCACAGATCATTCATGCGAATTCCCGTAGCGGTAGTCGCTGGCGGTAGTCGTCCGGCTTGCAAGTATTCGCGGACTCTGAGATATTCTGCCTCTGAGGCGTCGGGACTTCCCCAAACGCCGAAGTAGTAAATCTTGCCACGGATCTTTTTGCACCATTGCCCGTTATTTGCTGGCGAAAGTGGAAAATCCTTCCTTGGCTTATCAGGTTTCAGTTTCTTTTTTTGCACGTCGAAGAATCCTTGATCGGTAGTCGTAACGGTAGTCGTTAAGAATTTCGATCTACAGTATATCAATGCGGGGCCGTAGCTCAATCGGTTAGAGCAGCGAACTCATAATTCGTTGGTTCTCGGTTCAAGTCCGAGCGGCCCCATTTTCTTGTCAAACGAATTCGATTGCGAAGCTGACCTGCCGACAGGGTTCGTTGTCGCTCGTTTCGCGCTGCTGAGATACCAAGAGGCCAAAATGACGGAACTCACAAAATCCTGCCCGCAGACTCGGGAGCAGGTGATCAACATGTACTTCCTTGAACACCGCGCAAAGCTGCTCGACGTTGCTGCGTTTCTGGATCGAATTGATCGCGCTCAACCGACCCCGGGGGCCGATGATTTTCGTGAAGTGGCACTTCAGCATGCGGTGGCCGTGCTGATCGACGGACAGCCACATCGGGTAAAACGCATCCTCGAGCTGCTCAGCGATTCAACCACTGATATGCCTCAATCCGCCTACGGAATGAAAGGCGCTGCAGGGGCCGTGCGATAAGCCTTAATGAATGAATGGCAAGATCGGCGTTTTAACAATGCGGCATTCCAGCACGCATGAATTGATCGGTCCATAAGGAGTAGACAAAGCGATGCGATACATCGATCCTCATATTCACATGGTGTCGCGCACCACTGACGATTATCAGCGAATGGCGCAGTCAGGGTGTATTGCCGTCACCGAGCCAGCGTTCTGGGCAGGGTTTGATCGTTCGAGCGCTCAGGGGTTTGCAGACTACTTTCGTCAGTTGACAGAATACGAACCGCGGCGCGCCGCGTTATTCGGTATCAAACATTTTACCTGGCTGTGTATCAATCCCAAGGAAGCCGACGATCCTGGGTTCGCACGCGAAGTTATGTCGATCATTCCGGAGTTTTTGAAGTGCGATACGGTGCTCGGGATCGGTGAAATCGGGCTTAACAAGAACACAAAGAATGAACTCATCATTCTGGAAGAACAGATCGCTCTGGCGGAAAAGCATAACCAACTTGTGCTTGTTCACACGCCACATCTGGAAGATAAACGTAAGGGCACACGAATCATTATGGATGCTCTTAGCGCCAGCCATATTGATGCAGGCCGCATTCTGATTGACCATGTCGAAGAACACACAGTTGCGGAAGTTCTGGATCGTGGCTTCTGGGCCGGGATGACGCTCTACCCTGACACTAAGATGACGCCTCAGCGAGCAACAGACGTCATCGAGATGTACGGTTCAGAACGCATCTGGATGAATTCCGCTGGCGACTGGGGCTGCAGCGATCCGCTGGCTGTGCCGAAAGCGCGAGTTGAAATGTCTCGTCGCGGCCATGCAATGTCGCTCATTGACAAAGTGACGCTCGAAAATCCCATCACGTTTTTAAGCCAATCACCAAATTTCAAAGTTACCGTCTAAAGATTGAATATCGATGCCTTTGTTTGAATTTCAATGTGAAGCCTGCTCTTGCGCATCTGAACTACTGGTTGGCCGCGCGGAGAAACCGGCGTGCCCGAAATGCGGTTCAAAGAAGATGGAAAAGCTGATGAGCGCTGCGGCCGGGCGAGTCACCGCTGGTAGTTCTCTGCCGATGGCGTCATCCTGTCCGCCGCCAGAAGCAGGTCCGTGCAGTCCTCATTGCTGCCGCTTGCCAATGAGTTAATAGGTTTTTTGCATAAATTCATCCTATTACCCCCAGACAACCGAGCGGTCCTCAGTGTTGAAAATCCGAAGCTACGCCAGACTCGGCGAATTGCCCGTGGTCACATTGCCGACATACTATAACGTGTGAGTTTGCAAGAAACTCGACGGGCAGCAATGCCCAACCTGCCTCAAAATCCCACCCACATTCCAAGCCCCAGAAACCGGTGC
>JBDNFT010000990.1:0-3301 GCA_041689695.1 Planctomycetaceae bacterium
CGACGAAGGAAAAACACACGACATCGCGACGACAGTCACAGCAATGGCCAGACGATTCAGTTGCAACATAAATCCAATGCCTTCCAGAGATCCACGTTGGCGATGATGAGCCAACAACCAGTCAAAACGCGATCCGGCGACCGCAGGTTCGTTTCCTTGTTCCGCAAGAGTGTCTCAAACTCACCATTCCGGATGCAAGTGGAATCGGCTCGACACTCCGGAAACGAGCGTTCAAGGCGGGAATTTGCGGATCAGGGAAGAAAAACCACGTTCCGGACGAGTCGCAATTCGGCAGCAGGTTCGTTTGCTGACGTCGCCGGCGGTCTGCTATGACTCCGGGAAAGCGAGACAAATTGGCAGGATGCGGGGACTTGCGGACGTGAATGAGTCGTGGTTTAGAGACCTGGTGAGCGGTAAAACAAAAGGCGTCGCAGCTCCGTGCGCTCGTGCTGGGCTGAGTGTCGCGTCGGTTGGATACCGGTTCGCCGTCGCCCTCCGCAACGGCCTTTTTGATCTAGGCCTGAAGCCTGCTCACCATTCTACTGTTCCTGTCATCAGCATAGGCAACATTACGACCGGTGGGACAGGAAAAACGCCGCTGGTTGCGCTGGTGTGCCATTTGCTGCTTCAGGCGGATCAACAACCCGGGATCGTGAGTCGCGGGTATCGTTCCGTCGATGGTAATGCGAATGACGAAAAATTAGTACTGAATATTCTGTGTCCGGAAGCTCCCCATGAGCAGAATCCAGATCGAGTCGCGGCCGCGAGGTTCTTAACGTCGCTGCTGGACAGTGCTGGTAGAAACAGAGTCAACGCGATCGTGATGGACGATGGATTTCAGCATCGACGCCTGCATCGGGATCTTAACATTGTGCTGATCGATGCCACAAACCCTTTCGGCTACGGTCACCTTTTACCGCGTGGCCTGCTTCGAGAACCGCTTTCAAGTTTGAAAAGAGCAGATGTCGTCATCATCACCCGATCGGACCTGACGAACGAATTCGCACTGGCAAAAATTGAAGACGTTGTGATCGCGGCTGCTCCGAAACTTGCGGACCGCATTCTGCGAGTTGTCTTTCAGCCGACATCATTGCGACGTCGCGACGGAAGCAGGATTCAACTCCGCGAAGCTGCGGCAACGAATGTCCATTTGATGGCCGGAATTGGAAACCCTGAAGCGTTTCACACGACCGCAGTTCGGGCTGGCATGCATGTGACGGGAACATCATGGTTCCCGGATCACCATCATTATTCCGATACCGATCTCGACCAGGTGCAGCGGCAAGCAGGGGCAGCAAACGGGGCATTAGTCGTCACGACGTTGAAGGATCTCGTAAAACTCCCCGTCCATTGCGAAAACGTGGCCGCCTTGGAAATCGCTGCTGTGTTTCCAGAGGAACAACATCTGGAGTTATTGCGAACGATGATACTGCAAGTTGCCGGCCGATCAAAATAAGCGGCACGAGTTCCTGGCCTCTCGATTATTTTGCTGTCCAGCCACCGTCCACGGTCAACAGACTTCCGGTCATGTAACTTCCTGCGGGACTGCTGAGCAGGATCACGGCGCCCTGAATTTCGTTGAGCTGCCCCCAGCGATCCATCGCAACGGCTCCGATAATATGTTTCCTGGCTTCTTCTGTATCAGCAATCGGGACATTCATCGGCGTCAGGAACGGGCCGGGACAAATGGCGTTGCAGGTGATTCCAAATGGAGCCAGCTCCAGACCCAGACCTCGTGTCATCTGAACAACAGCGCCTTTGCTCGATGTATACGGTGTCCGATTGGCCAGGCCGACGACTCCCAATGTACTGGCGATGTTGACGATGCGGCCGTAGCCAGCAAGTTTCATATGAGGAATCACGGCCTTGCAACACAACCACGTGCCATCCACATTTATCTTTTGAACTTCCTGAAACTGCTCGTACGTCAAATCCGTAATACTTCCACGAATATTGATCCCCGCGCTGTTCACCAGAACGTCAATCCGGCCGGTCTTTTCCATCACGTCGTGTACGAGCTGTTGCACATCACCAGGCTTCGCGACGTCTGCCTGCAGACCGATCGATTGAACTGAAAATCCCTCCGAGATTTCCGCCGCGATGCTCTGAGATTCCAAAAGATTGCGACTCACGATGACTGTTGTCGCTCCTGCGGACGCGAGTCCCGCCGCCATGGCCGCGCCAAGTCCTTTGGATCCGCCTGTGATCACCGCAACCTGACCTGTCATGTCAAACTGACGGATACCGGGAAGTGATTTCAGAGCAACGGGCGGCATAGGTGCGGAGGCCATGATGAGTATCCTGACATTATCGATTGAAGCTTCTACCAAACCAGCGAGGCTTTGTTCTTGTCGGCACCGCTGTGTCAAAATCCGGTTCCTCCAGAAATCCCGCTTTGTGAATCGGAGCTCGGGAATCGGAGACCGGATCATCAGATTCGCCTTCAATGGAATTTTGAAAGCCTGGATCGAATTCGTCTGATTCTTCTTCAACAAAGAAACGTCCGTCGGAAGAATCTTCGCCAGAGAAAATCGATTCGTTAGACAAGGGATGTAAATCGAAATCTGGCTCAACTGGCGTGTTGCGTTTTTGTTGCGGCTTCGCGTCGAGCATT
The DNA here is from genome assembly GCA_041689695.1 of Planctomycetaceae bacterium. GTDB lineage: Bacteria > Planctomycetota > Planctomycetia > Planctomycetales > Planctomycetaceae > SXXK01. The sequence goes on from JBDNFT010000990.1 coordinate 2,615, forward strand.
CGCGGTTCACTCGCGAATTCAGCAGACACCGAACCCTGCCGATGGCTTTTCGGCGGAATGTCTCCGTGAGTCTGACGCACATAGTCACCCAGATCGATCTGCGCGATTCGATCGCCGCCCGGTGGAGTCCACAGTCCATCAGTCATGCGGCAATTCGGTTCGATTGTCTTGAAGTTCAGAGTCAACTCAGTCTTCTGTGGCGGAAAACTAATCTTCACGGTGTGCGGCAGAACATGCCCGCCGCAGGTGCGATGGTTGCTGAGTTGCGCTCTCAGCAGATGTTCTCCGTTATGATCGATCAATGCGTGTTCACGAGCGAGCCCACGCATCGTATCCACTTTAATAACGCGCCGAACCGACTGACCGCTGGCAGATTCTTCAATGGCCACCAGCCAGAGTTCGCGTGATCCCGCTGGCGGCTTGTGCATTTGAAAGTCACGTGCGTCCAATGGTTGAATGCCCAGAATGACCATCAGCCATTCAGGATCCAGTCGAGGAAAATTGCCCGGAACATATTCCAGTAAATGTGAATCCGCATGATCCCATGTCATCACGGCTGGCTGACCGGGCTTTGAGTATGCCCAGCAGATCTCGCTGTTTGAGCCGAAGTCTGCCATACCCACAAAATTGTCGGCCGTCAGCCGAAAGTTCTTAGGTTCGCTGCAAGACAATGTGCCCTTCAGATTC
>JBDNFT010000991.1:0-7131 GCA_041689695.1 Planctomycetaceae bacterium
CCCGAAGGCTATGGAGGCCGGCTGTTTCGTGCGACCGGCATGACTTGGGATGCCGGTGATCTGCTGGTGGCCAGCCAGGGTGATGGCAAAGTCAAACGCTATGCCTATCCATCGGGTGAATGGAAAGCGGATATCGCTCTGGCGTCGCCCGGCGGGATGACTCAGATTGCGATGCACGACGAACGCTTGTTTGTGACCGACTATATCGCCCAGTCACTGCGCCGTGCAGCGGTACCATTGGACGGTGCGATGAGCGACGTCTGGGCACAACATTTAGCGCAGGCTCCGTGGGGTTTAGTGTTTGGCATCGGGGGCCACGCATTCTGGAGCACGTCGGCAAACCGAATCCTACGATCCGATGGTAACGAGACAATCGAATGGGCGGGAGCGAGCGGCGAGCTCAATACGCCAGTGGGAATTGCAATCGGTCCTGATGGATTGCTGTATGCAGCGAGCCTGACTGGTAGCGTTACCGCCTGGAAAATCGATGCGCCGAATCCGGGACCAGCCGTTCGAGTTCTCAGCGGTCCAGAGGTCCAGTCACCCATCAACATCACGTTTGCATCGAGGACTCGGGACTCGGAATTCGTTTACTCGTCGCAACTTGACGCAGAACGAGCGTCCGCCAATCAGCTTGCTCACTTCGAAACGCATATTCGACCGCTATTCATCTCGCGCTGCATCGAATGTCATGGTGAGACCGCTCAGGAAGGCAACCTACGTTTGGATTCTCGCCACGGCTGGGAAATAGGCGGCGAATCAGGTCGTGCGATCATGCCTGGAAAGCCGGAGACCAGCCTGCTGATCAAAGCGGTGCAATATACGGACAAAGATTTGCAGATGCCGCCCGAGATTGCATTGTCGGCGGAGGAAGTCTCGCTGCTGGCCGAGTGGGTGCGGCAGGGAGCGATCGACCCTCGGCTTGATGCAAACGCCGCGTCGGCACAACCGGAAAGCAACGACTGGGCCGAGGAGTTCCAAAGGCGGCTCGATTGGTGGAGCCTCAACCCGCTGGCCAATCCGGAACCACCGGTCGTGGCCGAAGAGCAATGGTCGCGGAGCCCCGTCGATCGCTTCATTCATGCCGGACTGACCGCCACGGGCTTGCAACCAGCCTCGATGGCTGAGCCGGAGGTGTTGCTCCGTCGGCTTTCTTTCGTGCTGACGGGCCTGCCAGCGACATCGGTTCAACGAGAAAGGTTTCTGCAACAGTGGTCCGTCAACTCGACCACCGCCTATGAAACGCTCGTCGAGGAACTGCTCAACTCACCACACTTTGGCGAACGTTTCGCTCGCCACTGGATGGACGCGGTGCGGTACACCGACACTTACGGCTACGAGTGGGACGTTCCCGCCAAAGGAGCCTTCGAGTACCGCGACTACCTCATTCGTGCGTTCAACGGCAATATCGGCTTCGACACCTTTCTGCGTGAGCAATTGGCCGGTGATCTGGTGAATCCGCCGCGCGTGAATCCCGAACTGGGTATCAACGAGAGCATCATCGGCCCCATGTTTTATCACCTGGGAGAGCACCGCCACGGGTCGAGCTTGGCCTACAACGGCGTGCATCAGGAGATGGTCACCAATAAGATCGACGCGTTCTCAAAAGTCTTTCTCGCCACGACGGTGGCCTGTGCCAAGTGCCACAATCACAAACTGGAGGCAGTCTCCCAGCGGGATTACTACGCGCTGGGCGCTGTGTTCATGACGCCCCGCTGGGTCAGCCGGCCTGCGGATGCACCCGGCAAGAATGACGCCGCGATCGCACGGCTCAAAGAGCTGCGCCAACTCATTCGAGACGACGTGGCGAAGCAGTGGCAGAGCGTCGAACTCCCGCCGTTTGCTTGGCGAGCACCGTTTGACGTACCCGCTGCCCCGCAGCCGACTCTGGATGACATCGGCTACCCGCTTGTGAAGCTGCTTAAAGCCGAAGGGAACATTGAGGCGACATGGACCGCGCTGGCCAGCGAGTGGGCCGCCACACGAGCGGTTCGCGTGCAGGCGAACTCCACCTTTGAGCAGCTCGCGGATTTCTCTCAGCAGCAGATCCCCACTGGCTGGGTCACCGATGGCGATGGCATGACACACGGTTGGGTTGATGACGCAACGCCGCTGATCGGCCTCGAAGGCGAGGCGGTCGTCGCGCGGTTGCTCCCTCGCGGCTACCACACGCATGCACTCTCCTCCAAACTGCCCGGTGCTTTGCGTATGCCGCCGCAACACTTGGTCCCGCACCAGTTCGTCAGTTTGCAACTGGCGGGTGGGGAGTTCGGCGGCTACTTGCAGATGGATGAGAATTCGGTACTAAACGAAGGCGTGGGCATCCTGAACCAAGTCCTGCCAACGTGGCGCAGCTTCGGCGATACCGCTATGAAGGGAGGTGTCACGAAGGTCACGATCGATTTTGTCACATCTGCGCTCAACCCCAATTTTCCGGCTCGCGTCGGCATCGTGCCGGGTCTAGCCAACACGGATCTCGGCTACGACAAACGGAGCTGGCTAAGCATCACGGGGATCGTGACGCACGACGCCGGTGGAACTCCGCAAGACACGCTGGATTCCTTTGCGTCTCTGTATGAAGGCCCGGTGCCCAAAACACTCGACGAAGCGGACGGGCGGATCACGGAATGGTTTTCTGCTGCCGTTGGGCGCTGGTGCGATGGTCAGTCTCAGCCCGGTGACCGACAGGTCATCGACTGGCTGCTCACACACAAGTTTCTGCCGAATCAGGCGCCGGTTGACAGTACCCTCGCTGCACTTTTGGCCGAGTATCGTCGTGTCGAACAGCAGATCGCTTTCCCACGCGCGGTGAACAGTATGGATGAACGCGAATCGGCGAAGTCCGGCCTGTACCTGAACGTGCGAGGCAATTTCGATGCCTTAGGGGAACAGGTGCAGCCCGACTTTTTGCAGATGTTCGCGGGCCGCAACACGGTGGCGCAAAGCACCGGCAGCGGGCGAATGGAACTCGCCGAATCGCTGTTGCAGCCGGAACATCCGCTGACCTCGCGCGTCTATGTGAACCGCGTCTGGCAATGGATCTTTGGATCGGGCCTAGTGACCACGCCGGATGACTTCGGGCGACTGGGCGACAAGCCGTCGCATCCAGAGTTGCTCGACTGGCTGGCTCGCGACTTCATGCGTCAGGGCTGGTCCACCAAACAGCTCGTCCGGCAACTCGTGCTCAGCGAGTCGTTCAAGCAGTCGGGCGTGGTCAGCGAAGCCGCCAAGCAACGTGATCCGGCGAATCTGCAACTGCATCACTACCCAACTCGTCGTCTGGAAGCGGAAGCGATTCGCGATGCCATGCTCGCAGTCTCGGGTCGGTTGGACGATAAACTCTACGGTCGTTCCATCAATCCGTTGAGACCAACCGAAGACGCTGCCAAGCGATTGTTTTCCGGTCCTTTGGATGGTGACGGACGACGTTCGCTGTATCTGACGATGTCGATCATGGCACCCCCAAAGTTCCTGATGAGCTTTGACCTGCCAGACCTGCGACTGCCGAGCGGTCGGCGGAATGTGACCAACGTGCCCACTCAGGCACTCCTGTTGTTGAACGATCCACTCGTCGACTCGCTCGCGCGTCACTGGGCGGCAGGTCTCATCAAGACACCTCACGCCTCTCCCGAGGAGCGTCTCGACAGCATGTTGGTGACTGCTTTCGGTCGTATTCCGACGCAGTCTGAAAAGGTCGCTTGGACGGCCTTGCTCCAGAGCGTAGGGACTCTGCCAGATGTCATGGCGGATGAAGTCGCGTGGACTCAATTGGCTCATACAATCTTCAACTCTCAGGAGTTCATTTACTACCGGTAAACCTCGAATCGTCGTTTCGATAGATCAGCCGCAGGGCGATAGCCCAATGGTACTCGATTTGCGATTAAAGTAGCCGTCACTCTCTGAGTGACGAATGCCAAAGGCCGCGTTTTGCGGCTTGCCTCACTCGGAGAGTGAGGTCTACTAAGTGAAATCGAGTGCCATTGGGCGCCAGCCCTTGGTTCAAACCGGACACTAGCGCGTTCCGGCTGATCCGAATAACCCGCTTTACTTTTCTACAGACTGATCAGAAAGATTCACATGCTCCAACAATCTCACCGTTGCTCCGGCAGCATCACACCGTCGTCGACGCGGCGAGGATTCCTCCAACAGGCTTCCGCTGGCTTCGGTTGGCTAGCAATGCAGGGACTTTTTTCAGGGCAAGCGAGCGCCGCTCCGCTGTTCCGACCGAAGGCCAAGAACGTCATCTTCTGTTTCATGGACGGTGGGCCGAGCCACGTCGATACCTTCGACTACAAACCGATGCTTAAAAAACACCAGGGCCAGCCGATTGGACCGAAGTGGATTTCGAAACGCTCCGACAATGGCGCTGGCCGAGTCTGGTTGGGCAGCCCCTGGGAGTTCAAACAGCGTGGCGACAGTGGCCTGTGGGTGAGTGATCTGTTTCCTCAACTGGCAGAAGTCGCCGATCACCTCTGTGTGGTCCGCTCGATGGTGGGTGAACTGCCGTTGCATGGTCAATCGAATCTGCTGCTTCATACGGGACGTGTCGGTGGCCAGGCTCCCAGTCTAGGTGCCTGGATTTCCTATGGATTGGGGACGGAGAACGCAAATCTCCCCGCATATGTGCTGCTCAATAATGACTGGGTGCCCAATGGCGGACTGGAAAACTTTGGCAGTTCATTTCTCCCCGCCAGCCATCAAGCCACGGTGATGCGGTCCAAAGGAATTGCCGTCGATAACATCACACCTCGCGACACGGAATCTCTACAGCGGCAGAAGCTCGCGTTGTTAGCTGCGGGGAATGCGACTTTTGGCGCTCAAACATCCGATCCGCAGGCCATCGAGGCCGCCATCGCGAATTACGAGACTGCCTTCCGGATGCAAAGTTCAGTCCCCGATATCGCGGACATCAGCAGTGAACCGGAACATATCCAGAAGATGTACGGCGTGGACTCCGCGGACGAGCATCAACGGTTCTATGCAACCCAAGCCTTGCGAGCACGACGACTCGTTGAGGCCGGTGTCCGATTCGTCGAGATCACCTGCCCGAGCTTCGATGGCAACAACTCGCCGTGGGACCAGCACACGCATTTGAAAACGAACCACGAAAAGAACGCCCGCGTCACGGAACAGTCCGTCGCGGCACTGATCACAGACCTGCATCAACGCGGCCTGCTGGATGAGACCATCGTGCTGTGGGCTGGCGAAATGGGGCGCACGCCAGCCGTCGGTGCGATCAACGATGTCACGGGCCGAGATCATCATGTCAGCGGTTATACAATCTTCATGGCCGGTGGTGGCTTTAAGGGCGGAATCGCGTATGGCGAAACCGACGAGTTTGGCACGAACGCCATTGTCAATCCGCTCACCGTTCACGACCTGCACGCGACCATCCTGCACCAACTGGGCATCGATCACGAACGACTCACGTTTCGTTACGGCGGACGCGATATTCGCTTGACTGACGTGCATGGGCATGTTGTGAAGGAGATATTAGTATAACTTTCCGTAAACCATTCGCCGCCGCAAGTCGCGCACCGGTTTCGCGGAACACCGTATCTGCCTGATTCAACCCCTTTCGAAGTAGGTCAGCAATGATGAAGGCATCCGACGTCAGTAACGGAAGTGAGAAATGATGCATCGCCACTACGACATCGCACTGCCTTTTACTTGCCTGAAGACTCTTTTCAGGCTGGTCGTCCTCACTTGCTTGGTGACTCCTGGCAGCCTCGCGGAAGTGAGCGCACAGGATCGTTCGGACAACTCCGCGAGTTTGGGGCAGGAGGCCGAGACGGCTGTCCATCAGTTGCGGCATCGTGACGTCATCGCCCCGCTGCTGGTCCGCGCCTGCTCCTCCTGCCACGATGCAGATGAACCGGAAGCCGATGTTGTGGTAGCGGCACTCGATGGTTCGATGGATGATTCTGGCGAGGCTGCGGTGTGGAAGAAGATCCGCACGATGGTCGCCTCACGGGCCATGCCGCCCGAAGGCGAGGATCCGTTGTCTGGCGAAGAGGTCGCTGCAATCTCGTCCTGGATCGACGAGGGACAGCGGCTGCAGCGTGAGCGATTACGGGCCGCGCCGGCCCGTCACGTATCCCGTCGTCTGACCAGCCGCGAGTTCAACCGGTCGCTGCTGCGGCTCCTAGGCGCCGAGTCGTCGTTACGGGATTTTCCGCGCGACGAACATGTCCCGGAAGACGCGTTCGAGAAGTCGGGGTTCTCCAATGACGCGAACGCCAATCCGCTGACGAAGAGCCATGTCGAGGGCTTGAAAATCGCATCGCTGGCGGCGCTTCGGGACTCCGCGCCATTCGTCGAGACTTCGCGGAGTCCGATCCATTATCTCTACGACGGCGAGTTCTGCTACACGTCGCGTGCCACGCAGGATCACATCTTCGACTTCGTGAAGAACGTGGCCCACCCGATGACTGACGTGGAGTTTCAGAGCCGTCGGGAAATTATGGAACTCAAGGGCGACTCTTTTCTTAACCGCCCCATGAATAAGGCCGTGTTCGGTCCCGCGCTCTTTCCGTTCAGGCCGGGGCCTCTGCAGGCATTCGAGAACGACCTGCTCCTGGCCAATGCTGCGGCCTTCCCTGCGAGCCAGATGTATTCGCGGGGCCGGTTCACATTTCGCATCCGCGTCCGTGGCAAGCCCGGCACTGACGGTGCGTTGCCGGTCATGCGAATCAAGGCCGGATATTTCGATGTCTTCGCGAACCATTTCCATACCGTCGACAGTATACAGATCTCGGCCGACGAGCAGGTTTACGAGTTCACAGGCAACGTGCGGGATTTCCCATTCCTTGACAGCATCCCTGCGGAACACACGTATCGGGACGGAAATGTTCCGAGGCTCACGTCGTTTGTTACCAACGACTGGGGCAACTGTATGGGAGCCTTCTTCGTGATTCTCGTGGAGAATGCGAGTCGCCACGAAGAGGGACTTTCCCTCGCGCCCGGTCACCATCGGATCAGTCTCGGAAATATCCACATCGGTTCGTACGCTGAAATCCTCCAGCGTGCCCGCGACAAGACGCTCCCCAACTACTACATGGGGGACTACGAACTCGTCGATGTGTTTACGAAGACGCAACAGGAACTCGCTGGCAAGGCCCCTGGGATTGA
>JBDNFT010000992.1:0-3456 GCA_041689695.1 Planctomycetaceae bacterium
TTCAGTGCCTACCTGACGAACTTCACGAAGGAAGACAACATCACCGCTGCCGGATTGGAAGTCAAGGTGGCTCGAAAGTTCTACCGACTGGAACGTGACGACAAACAAGTCAGCGTTCAGGGCAATCGAGGCCAGGTAGTCTCCCAGCAGGTCGCGAAGTACAAACGCATTCCTCTGGAAGACCTGCGTTCCGTCACCAGTGGCGACCTGATCGAAGTGGAAATGGTCATCGACAGCAAGAACGACTACGAGTATCTGCTGCTGGAAGACCACAAGCCCAGCGGCTTCGAACCCGACGACCAGCGCAGCGGCTATGTGTTCGAAGGTCTGACCGCCTATCGCGAACTCCGCGATGATCGAGTCAGCTTCTTCCTCACCAACCTCGCCCGCGGCCAACACAGCATCAGCTACCGCATGCGCGCCGAAACCCCCGGCACCGTCTCCGCCCTGCCGGCCACGATTGAAGGCATGTACGCGCCGGAACTGGTGGGGAATAGTGATGAGATGAAGCTAAAGGTGATGGACAACGAATAGCCGACTGACCCCAGTTGAATAAAAGCCCGGCATCTCATAAGGTGCCGGGCTTTTGCAATCGAGGACGATGCACGTCCAGAGTGGTTGCGGTCTTTGGAGCACTTGTTGATGAGAAACACATATTTGTTCTCTGTTCGTCGTGTGCTTTTCAATCACGTGACGGTGTCGGGGGTTCTCCTGGTTCTGCTGATTGTGTTCTGGGGCTTCAGCTGGCTTAAAGTCGCCTTCAATCCCCCCGACTTGAATCACTTGCTGATTATTGATCGATCAAACCAGAGTTTCGAGTCCCCATGCACTTTGGTTTTGAATGGAGAAGTCTCCTGGGAAAAACGCCTGGACCAATTTGGAGGCGGTGGGGCATCGCCGGATGGGCGTGTGAATATCATCAATATCGAGGATGCCTGGTTTGGAGGAGACATCATTCTGAAAGACGGTTCCGGACGCATCCTTGCCAACGGCGAAATCCGTCCGACTGGCCGATACTGCGGCACTCTCGTAATGGTCTTACTCCCCGACGGTGATTCACAAATCGCATTCAACCGTCTTCCCGACAGTCCAAAGGAATGAAAGAAACAGATTCCTCATTTTCAGCGTTTTGGTGTTGGATGTTTAGTAGCCGACTTCCGCTTCCATCGGGTTCACCCCGATGGAGCGGTCAACTGGGTGGCTACTAATCAGACAATCTTATCATAAGCTCTCCATTGGGCTCGCCCCGATGGAAGCAGCGATTGAATCGGGCGAGTGGATGGTAGCCATACAGTTGTGATTCCATCGGGGCAAGCCCGATGGAAATCAGGGCTCGCGTTTGAATTGTTTGTAGCTGTTCAGTTGTGATTCCGCCGGGGCGAGCCCAGCGGAAATCTTTGCCTGGCTTCGCTTGGCTTCCATTTGGCGGGCCTAGCTCGAAACTCACAGCGGCTTGTGTCAGAATGCGGTGACTCATCCGCAAGCTTTGCAAACACCATTGTCGAAAATGTTTCACTGAATCCGGCACAACGATGAAGACACTTCAAACGCAAGTCCTCGAGACACTCGCTGCGATTGATCGGCCTGGGAACTATTGCGCGAGTGGGACGGAGTCACTCGTCCTGCCTTGACTTGAGGTCGAAGGCGTCGGACCGATCTCTTTGCCGCTGACAGCGAAAGTTGCAAAAGAATTAATTGCCTGTTGTCATCAGGCTCCTTATGGCAAGGGAACGGAGAAGCCCGGTACTACGAAGACATCCTCGAAAAACACAAGCACATCAGCCAAGCCTGCAAAACGTACGAAGAAGAAGTGAACGAAAGCATGAGCGACGAAAGCATAATGGGACATCCAGATCTCACGCCTCTGAGGCACAAGATTCTTCAGGTGCTGGCAGTCTGTGAGACAGACGTCGGCATCAGTATGCTGCAGAGTATTCTGAAGTCGTGTGGTTGGGATTCCGCTGCGACAAAAAGTGGAATCCTGACGCAAGCCATGATCAAGGAGGAATTGAGTTCTCTTCGTGAGCGAAAGCTCGTGAGTTCCAGCACCCAAACATTTATGCTCGTTGCGATTGATCGTCGCTTTCTGGATTTTGTCGTACAGCAGTCCGTGCTGAACGGAAATCTTGAAACGATCCTCGCGGCCGTTGAGCCTCTCAGTGAACGGCTGGAAAGAGACATGCGGGTTGCGCACCGCGAGGCCCCATTCTACACCGCAAGGCGTCGGGCGAGGATAGCTTTTTATCGCGGCGATGTTGCGGCATTCAACGCCGCCGTTGCAGTTCTTTCAGAATCTCCTGCGGTGATGAAAAACCTCAGCCTGCTGAATCCGTTTAACAAGGAACTCTACGAACGGACTCCGGTTGAACTTCAGGCGGCGTATGTCGTTGACGAGGCATCCAGGGCAATTGTCGAAGGAACGGGATCAGCCCCGGCGATCCAGGCGTTTCGTAATTATGCCGAATCGCACTCTCCATTGTCGGGGGCTGTCGCTGACTGGTGGGTCAAACTCCTTGCGGCGTGTGGAGATCTTGACGGACTCAGGAAAGTGGCACGCTCGGAAGCGCCTATTGGTCTCGTCGCCTCAGGTTGTCTGGCTTTCCTGACCGGAGAGTTTGATTCTGCTGAAGCGACGTTTAACGAACTGACTCGCCAACTTGCAAAGCACACGGGAAAGAAAGGCGTTGTGTTGCCGGACTTGATCGGCCTGATGCATGTTCTGCTCATCCTGCGAAAGAACGACTCTGCTTCACGCGCGACATTAAAGGCACTGGGTGCGGCCGCGGCAAAAGCATGGCCAGAAGAATGGAAAGGCATTCCAACGCTGATGCTTGCCGCGACCAATTACGGAGATTCGCCCTCAGCGACGACAAAAGAAAAATTCAATGGCGTGCTTTGCAGCACTCTGGAATATCGCGTTCCGCTCGTTCAAGTCATCGCCAGACACCTCAATCAGTGGTTCATGCCTTCCGAACAGTCCACATTTCCGCGTTCGCTGAAGGCCACGGCGGTCCACTTCGATCAACTCGGAATGAACTGGCTGGCCGCCCTCTGTGAAGACGGAGCCTCCGTTGTCGATGGTAGCGCTGAGGCGAAAACTCAACAAGGTAAGCGTCACGCGAAGCTCGGCACGTTTCCAATGTTGACATGGATTGAACAAACGTCGCTCTGGAAACGCAAACTCGACTCCCTTCGTCAGGTCGTGGACAGTAATCCAGTTCGAACAAAATCCACAGCCATCAGTTCGGCGTATGACGAGAGAATGGTTTGGGAACTGGAAGTCAGAATTTCAAACACGTCCGGTTACGCCTATCCTAAACCGATCATCCAAAAACTGTCGAAAGGATCGTGGACCGGCGGAAGACCTGTCGCTCTCGAACGACTGTACAAGAACTATTCTCAACCAGAGTTCGCATTTCTGACCGAACAGGATCGAGCTGTGTGCAGGTGCATCAA
>JBDNFT010000993.1:0-4403 GCA_041689695.1 Planctomycetaceae bacterium
CAAATGGAAATGAATTCACTCCGAAGTTTAAGCCTGCCATTGGCGGGACTGGCCGTGTTCGCCGTGGCTGGTTGCACCGCACCAGATGCAGGGACCGCGTCGAGCAGCAGCGGTTCAACAGTCATGACTAAAGGACCGCCGGAAACAACAGCACACGCAGAACACGCTCATCCAGGCGAAGGTCCTCACCACGGTGATCTGGTAGAACTTGGAAACGAAGAGTATCACGCGGAAGTTGTTCACGGCGAAGGCGGCAGCGTCTCTGTTTACATCCTCGACAGCGCGGCTAAATCGGCAGTGCCAATTGACGCCACTGAATTGACGATCAATATCACGAAGGCGAACATGCTCACGATGACGGCCACAAGCATTAAGGACATCAAAGGTTCTAAGGCTGGCTAATGGGTTTCGGAAAATGCACGACCGCGCCGGGGTTCTTCAGACGTTTTGCGATTTGGACCAGATCAAACTGTTCTCCATCTCGCAAAAGTTCTCCCGGTGCGATCGGAAGCACTCCCAGACTTACTTGAGAGCGACGACTGAAGCCTTCCGTCACCGACTTCGGCGCGCCTTTTGGCGCGTCTTTGAATGGAAGAACTTTGTAGGTTTCTTTGTCGGACCAGATGGTCAAAGTGAATCGCTGCTCTGGTGGAATCGGATGGCTCGCTGTTTGTTCCAGCAGAATTCCTCCAGGGCCGGGGGTGAGAAATGTTTCTTCGAGCGTCCCGCCTGATTCCCGCGCCAATGAGATTTGTAAATCGCTGCCGGCCGCAATAGTTTCCTCTGGCGGCTGACGCGGATCGAAGAGATCCACAATTTGCACAACCAGTGGGTCCGTGCCTGAATTCATCAAAGTGACATTCGCTGGCGGCAACGGCGGATTGGCAACAAATTCACGCCGAATCAGTTTCGGAGTATAATCCAGCGTGGGTATGGCATAGCCAGTTGACCATGCCCCACCGGTCCAGTTGGCACAGACCAGTCGCCCCAATGGATCAATCGTGAAGAAAGTTCCGACCGCCGGAGCAAACGCAATGGGAGCACCGACGAAAAATCCAGGCCCCATCGAATAATCGCCCCAGCCGCCCATGGGATCGTGGATCCATACATTCCAATTGCCACCAGCATTGATCGTTGAAACCATCGGGCCAAATGCAGACGCACCAAGCTTCAGTGGAGCGCCAGGCGATTGACCTGTTGCGATGACGGTTGGAGGTAACCATGGCAATCCGGCGGGCTTGCTCCACAGAACCAGATTACCAGCGGGGTCGATGGCCGACACATTCAGTTTTGGGCCGGGCGGAAGTCCAATCGGAAATACATTGGCCGCCACCGGTGTCCCTGGAATCAATCCACCGGCAATCGCTACTGATGACCACGCCCCGCCATTGCCAAAGTAATAGTGCATCGTTCCGAAATGATCGACGGCAAAGACGTGATACAGACCACCAGCAGCCACTGCTGTGACAGATGTCCCAAACGGAAATGCTTCCATCGGGCTGTTGATTTGATGACCAATATGTGTGGTCGGGTCAACGCTCCATAAATCACCCATTCCCGAGACGCCTATGACGAGACTATGCGGGCCGTTTTGCACAAGTTCAAGAATTGCTCCAATAGGAAAACTCTGAGACGGCAACAAAACCTGCGGAGGGCCAGCGTTGACGATTCTAAGCAACTTGTTTGCTGGCGACACTGTCACCAAAGTCGGCCACGCATCGCCGACGGATTCCGGCATCAACACGATGGGACCTCCAGGAACCAACGCATGTGGGAAAACGCCGGGGCGCAAAGTCCACCCGGTCGCTCCGCCATCAAACAGAATCAGATGACCATCGGGGGCAACATATCCGGCAGTCGTTTCGGCCCCGTGTGGAGTCCAGCCGATGCCGACGGGACCTGCGTTGAGAACCACACAACTGGAAATCAACCACAACGTGGGGACGATTCGTACCCAATTGGCCAGTAGTCGGTTGCACCAAATTGTTTGCATTTTACGTCTCCATCTCATTTGATATCGGTACCACCACCGCCTTGCAGGCTTTCAATTTAATCCCAACCCGCTGCGTCAGCGAGGGATGCTTGGCGAAAAACGCAGGTAATGCTATCCCTCACTGACGTGTCGGGTTGTGAAAATCGATTCAATCGACAGCCGGCGTGGTGTGTTACTACCGGTTGCCAATCGTACAACTTCCCGGGACGTAGTGAAGCGACTTGGGGAAAAACGCTCCGCAGAAGCTCTGCCGTCTCGGCCTGACGGAGAGACCTTCTTGAGGCCAATTCTCAAAAATCTTTGATCTCAATGGGTAATGTTTTTACAGCATTCCAAGCAAGTAGCAGTTGTCCGGAATCTGCAATCCGCGAACAGTGAAAAGTAAGATCATCAGGGCTGCTATTTGGTTTCCTGACGGAAAGACTGTGTTAGAATAGACAAGATGGGACGTCGATTCCTGACGCCGGACTTTTTCCCAACAGGCATGTGAAACAAACTAGGGCAAAGAAATGCTGATTCGAGACTTCTTGAAGACTCTGACAAATCGCCGTAAGTCAAATGCTCGCAGCCGTTTGGCTCGCCCACACGATCTCTTGGAGCAGTTGGAATCACGAACATTGCTCGCAGGGAATGTACAAGTCTCGCTGTCTGGTGTAAATGCACAGATTACGGGCGATGCGGCAAATAACGAGATTGAGGTCGTTGTGGATAACGGCTCAGTGGTCATTCGCGGGCTGAATGGCACGACGATCAATCAGGGTTCGACGGCCTTTACGTTGGTGTCTGGCGCGACAACTTTTCAGGGCAGTTTGAATGCTTCGCTTGGTGCGGGCGACGACATAGCGACCATTGGTCCAGGGATCACTTTTTCCAGAAATGTTTCAGTGTCAGGTGATGCTGGCGCGGACACGTTGCGGGCTCGGACTGGCACTTACAATGGCAACCTGTCTTTGATGGGTGGCGATGGAGCAGGTTCGATCGTTGTTGATGGCGCGACCGTGAGTGCCAATCTCAACGTGAGTGGACAGGGCGGGATGGTCGTAAGTATCACGAATTCAACAGTTCGTGGTCAATTGGATGTGGCTACGGGCCTTGAGAACAGCCCAGACAGCGTCGTGATCAAGGGCACAACGGTTAATAAAAAAACGTCAATCGTTACTGGTAAAGGTGATGACAATGTTGTGCTTCAGAATTCTCATTTCAACGGTCAGCTCATCATGCACACCGGCGCCGGCAACGATGTCGTTTACATCGATTCCAGCAGCGTTGGCAAGTTGGCGCTGATTGCCACGCAACGCGGAAATGACACGTTGCAGGTTCTGAACAGCAGCAGCTTCTCGCGGTTATTGTTGTTTGCGGGCGGTGTTGGTCATGATGCTGCAAATATAGCGTCCGACACATCGACTCATGGCGTCATCAAAGGCAGCCAGAAATCAAAGTACTTCAACGCGGCAACAGTTGCTTCTCGAATTACGGATCCCACAACCGGTGCGATCGCAATTGCCAACAACCTGCTGACGGCTGCTGTGCCAAAACTCACGGTAACAACAAGTGCCGCATCATTCGCTGAAAACGCTGGTGCCGCTGCGGCTACCCTGACGGTCATAAGAACCGGACCGACAACTGCATCGCAGGTCGTAACGTTGACGTCTTCTGACACGACCAAAGCCACAGTGCCAGCGACAATCACAATTCCTGCAGGTAGCGCATCAGCCACGGCGACCATCGCAGCTGTAGACAATACGACAACAGATGGTGCCTTGGCAGTTACGTTGACTGCTGCTGCAACAGGATTTGCAAATGCGACCGCAGTCGTCACTGTTACCGACAATGAAACGGCTTTAAGTATTTCTGCCAGTCCAGGGTCATTTTCTGAGTCTGCTGGTGCTGCTGCATCCACATTGACTGTTACTCGAACCGGACCGACAACGAGCGCTCAGGTCGTGAACCTGACATCCTCGAATACATCAAAAGCAACGGTCCCGACAACGGTCACAATTCCTGCAGGCAGCACGACAGCAACCGTCGCTATTGCAGCAGTCGATAATACAAATGCTGACGGCAATTTCACTGTCACAATTACGGCCGCAGCGACGGGGTTTGCTAACGCCACAACTGATGTGACTGTAACTGACAGCGAAGCGACATTGTCCGTGAGCGCAAGTCCGGTAGCCTTCTCTGAGAATGCGGGAGCGAATGCGTCTACATTGACGGTAACTCGTACAGGACCAACGACGACAGCGCAGACCGTGACACTGACCTCGTCGAACAGCCTGAAAGCGACTGTTCCCGCCACGGTGACCATTCCAATCGGCAGTACAACAGCGACCGCGCTTGTGACGGCAGTGGACAACACGGCAGTTGATGGCGCAGCCACGGTGACCATTACTGCGGCCGCCACAGGCTTTAC
>JBDNFT010000994.1:0-7275 GCA_041689695.1 Planctomycetaceae bacterium
AACTGAGGAGTCGTTTCCGGGGACGGGAAACAACAATGGCATTGCTAAAGGAGGGTATTTCATATGATCATCCGTGTTTGACGGGCAATTTTTGACGAACAGTAGAAACAGTAGAATTAGGCATCGATCCGGATTTTCAGCCGCTTTTATACTGCGCGGTACGGAATGATGCCGTCAATTCTCGTTCCGGGTCGACAGCCCTGGAACGCCATGCGGAGGAGGCTCCTGCCTCCAACGAAAACACGGGAGGCAGGAGCCTCACGAGCAGTGTGTTCCAAGGCTGGAGCCTTGGAACAAGGATCTCCGTGACCGCACCGAAACTTGAATATGGGAACGGTACACCATGAAATCAGACCAGTTTCAGACTCAGTACGACGTCGTAGTCGTCGGGAGCGGACACAATGGATTGGTCGCGGCCGCCTATCTCGCCAAAGCAGGCTTATCAGTGCTGGTGCTGGAGCGCAATGACTATATCGGAGGAGCAACAGCTTCACTGCAAGTGTTTCCGGACTATGACGCCTTGGTGTCTCGCTATGCCTACTTAATTTCCATGCTACCACCGCTGATCGTCGACGAACTCACCCTCCAGTTTGCCACTCGACGCCGCACTACGGCCTCATTCACGCCGTACAAAGATGCGACCGGCGCGGATCGTGGACTGGTGTTTTCCAACATCAATCCAGATCGCACTCGACAATCCCTGCGAGACCTCACTGGCAATGATTCAGGATGGAAATCCTGTCAGCGACTGCAATCTCTGGAATCAGCCATCGCAAAAGTGGCGTGGCCAACATTGCTGCTACCCTTGCAAAGCCGCAAGGCATTTCGATCAGCATTGACTACCAGCGAAGAACGTGAGGCATGGAACGCATTTGTCGAACGTCCACTGGGTGAAGTTCTGGAAAGTCTGACCGATAACGATGTGCTTCGCGGACTGTGGCTAACTGATGCCAAGATCGGCGTATTCACTCAGCCTCACGACACATCGCTGCTGCAGAATCGTTGCTTTCTGTACCACGTCATCGGAAACGAAACGGGCGAATGGCGAGTCCCCATTGGCGGCATGAAGTCACTGGTGGATTCATTGACCGATCGTTGCCGCTCGCTGGGCGTAAAGATCGTCACCGATACGCCGGTTACCAACATCGAATGCGGCTCGCAGCATCACATCGTATCGTTCATGCGTGAAGGCATCGCACAGCATGTTGACGCTGTGCGAGTGCTCGTGAATGCAGGACCGAAGACATTCGCGCGACTCCTTGGAGAATCATGGAATCCGATTTCAACCGACGAAGGCTCGGTCGTCAAAATGAACATGCTGCTGCAGCGGTTGCCTCAGGTGAAAGCGTCTGGCGTGAGTGCTGAAGAAGCATTCTCCGGTTCGTTCCACATTGATGAAGGCTACGACCAGATGTTAATGTCATATCAACAGGCATCACGCGACGAATTGCCAGATCCCGCACCGGCGGAAATGTATTGTCATACGTTGACCGACAATTCCATTCTTTCGCCCGACCTACGCTCAAAAGGCTATCATACATTGACCCTGTTCGGACTCGATATGCCGTATCGTCTCTTCAAAGAAAACAACGCCGCCCGTCGCGAAGAAGTCAAGCAGCGTTACCTCGCTGGCCTCGACCGCATCTGCGCGGAATCCTTTATCGACTGCCTTGCACTGGATCGCCACGGAGCGCCGTGCATCGAAATCAAGACGCCGGTCGATCTTGAAAATGAATTGGCTTTAGATCAGGGCAACATCTTCCACAACACGCTGTCATGGTTCTTTACTGACGACGAAAACCAGATCGGAAAATGGGGCGTGGAAACTCATCACGCCCGTATCTACCGAGCTGGCTCATCAGCCCTTCGCGGCGGCGCAGTCAGCGGCATCCCAGGCCGCAATGCCGCCATGTGTGTACTGGCGGAATTGGCACTTCAATGAGGACCGCTATTCGCCAATGCCATCGCCTTTGCCGTCAGTCCATTTCATCGCATTCCGCATCGGCTCAATGCGCAGGACAATGATACCGTCCTGAAACACGCGGACTGTGCCGGTCGATTCGGAAACTGCAATGGCGATCGCGCCTGTTGCTTTGGAAATATCAGCCGCTGCCCAGTGACGAGAACCTAGTCCCTTCGACAACGTCAAACCATCGGCAGATGCACGCAAATGTCGACCAGCAGAGATTGCAAGGCCGTCAGAGGAAATCACAAATGCGCCATCGATCTGAGCCAGTTCTTTGATGCTTTCGCGAACGCGCGGGTTGCGGATTGCGCGTTCTGTTTTTGGATAACCGCGAAACGGATCGTGAACCTGTTCGGTGGATAACTCCATGACCTTGCGGTGACTGCCGACAACAAACAATGTCCCGACCGGTTTTCCTTCGCGGCCTTCACGGCCGATTTCGCATGCCAGATCCACTACGATACGCAGTGTCTCCAGCGGCACTTTCGTTTCGAGTCGCTGCAGATCGCGCGATGTCAATCGAGCCAGTTGCTCCGCCAGCCGTACGACGCTGACGGTGTCGCAACCATCCTTCTCATAAATTGAATAGACTACGACCGCGACATCACCAGTTTGCAACAGTTCGTCAGCCATGGCCTCGATTAAAATCTGCGACACCTGAATATGTCGTGACTGCGGTTCCTGCTGAATCTCCACGACATCGACATCATCGAGTCGAACAGCTTCCTGAACGTCTTTTTTGTCGGATGCCACAATCAGCCGAAAGCCCTTCGATTCGCGTTTCAGTGAAGCGAAGTCATAGGCACGGTCAGCCAGAATCAACAACGCTGACGCGGATACATCACCAGCAAGGGCGAATGCCGTCTTCAGGATCTTCTGGAACTCTGGTGTGATTTCATGTCGCTGCATGGAGTGAGTTTAAGAATATAAGTAAGCTGGTCAACGCACTGAGTTTACAGCTTCCTGATTCGTAGAACTTAGTTACACCAGCATTCCAGCACGTATCTATTGGCTGATAATGACGTGTGTCGCGTGACACGATTGCATATAGTCGTTCTATTCAGGTGGTACTTCGGAGTCGGCAAAAAAATGTTGATCGCCAGATTCAGGTGCGGTAAGGCGTAGGCCGAACCGAGGCCGCCATCGACACAGGAACTACGTAAACCAAATTCATGGTTTGGACAGCCCTTCAAAATGATGGACCAATTCACAACCTTACTTCAACAATCCCACCAATTCTTGACGCCCATTGCTGCATAATCCGGGCCTTCTTTTGTGTGGCAATGAGGTGATAGGGGAATAGAACTGTCTCGCGGCCAAGAAATTGATTCAGGAAGTCTGAACCGCGATGATCGTCCGGGACGCACTTGATGCATACAAACGCCTCCGCGAATTCTGTACTTCGTCGCACTCGCCTGTAGAGATCATGCAAGTATGCGGCCGGAGCTTCTGACACAATGTTTTGCGGAACAACCGCAGAGATGATGTCGCACGAGATCAGCTCAAACTGGACAAGCATTGCATCGCCGTATGATAAACCAGTCGTTAGCACGAACGGAACCGGCTGGCCTGGCAATGTTTCTTCCTGATCGTTTTGCCTATGCAATGTCCTGCGAATTGCCTCACGTTGTCGAGAGTCCGAAGCGGACACAGGAGAGAGCACGACAATTGTAAATGGATCAGTTGTCGGCGGAGCGAGCGGGACTGGAGGACATCGTTCAAGAAATGCTTGGGTTTCAGCTACAGAAGTCAGGTTGTCACCAGCATGAGACATGATAGTTGTCCCTGAAGGAATTGGAGCGAACTCGCGATCAACTCAGGCGGTGCCAAAAATGCTGCGAGTCAGTTCAGCAGCCGCCTCGACGGAGATGCATCCGATGACAATCAGAGAATCATGGAAAAGACAGTCGGCTTCGACTTACCTTTAAATAAAAGCCTTGGCGGTCATTAGTTTAATGCAAAATTGCTCGTGCGAGAATCCTGTTGTTTCCCACGTTAAGCACCCGTGCAAAAGTTTCAGTGTTGAACCGTTAGCCGATAGGCGTACGCGCGGAGTTATCAACGTACGCCTGTCGGCTGACGGTTAAACGAATTCTGCCCAATGACTTGTGCGTGAGTGCCTATACGTTCCAACTTAGATCAATTGATCTGTGACGAACATGATTCTCTGCGAAACTGGCGGCAGCTCAAATTGGCGTATCGTCCGGATCTGGAGTTTCTCGCTCTCCATCTTTTTGACTACGCTGCCTCTCAGTTTTTGGGCTGTGCTTTGCGCCGTAGCGTCGGGCTTCTACAATCCCGTGGATCGAATCCTGAAATGCGGATTCATTTTCATTGGTCTCCTGGAAAGACATAACTCCCCATGACCCGTTCGATGGATAAGATTGTTGCGTTGTGCAAACGCCGTGGTTTCATATTTCAAAACTCTGAAATCTACGGCGGGCAGAACGGATTCTGGGACTACGGTCCGCTGGGCACGGAACTCAAACGCAACGTCCGCGACGTGTGGTACCACGACATGGTATCGGCTCACAATGAGTTGATGCAGCCTGCGGGCGCGCCATCGACGTTTCAGATGGTCGGGCTGGAATCAGCTTTGATCATGCATCCGCAAGTCTGGAAATGCTCAGGGCACTACGATTTATTCCACGACATGATGGTGGATTGCCGTACCTGCAAAGGGCGTTTTCGTCAGGATCATATTCCTAACACACCGTGCCCTCAAAAACCCAGTAAGATGGTCGGGGAGCATACGGGATGTCAACTGACGGAGCCTCGTGAATTCAACCTGATGATGAAGACAATTCTGGGCGCGATGGGAACCGAAGAAGACGCGGCCTTCCTGCGCCCCGAGACGGCTCAGGGAATTTTCGTTAACTTCAAAAACGTCTGCGACAGCACTCGCGTGAAATTGCCGTTCGGCATTTGTCAGGTTGGCAAGAGTTTTCGTAACGAAATTACTCCACGCAACTTCATATTTCGTTCGCGCGAATTTGAACAGATGGAAATTGAATTCTTCTGCCATCCGTCACAGTCTCGCGAATGGTACACTTACTGGCGCGATCGTCGGTACAACTGGTATCTGAATCTGGGGATTGCCAAAGATCGAATCATTTTGCGAGATCATCATCAGGATGAGCTGGCTCATTATTCTGTCGGTACAGCGGATATCGAATATGCGTTTCCGTTCCTGGGTGAAGGCGAATTCGGCGAGCTGGAAGGCGTTGCTCACCGCGGCGACTTTGACCTGCGTTCGCACATGGAAGGCAAGCTTACGAAAAATGCTGCGGGTGAACTGGAAGTCGAAAAGCTCGCTGACGGCACGCCAAAGCATCGTGGCAGTGGCAAAGACCTGACGTACTTTGATGATCAGACTCGCGAGCGTTTTCTGCCGCATGTGATCGAACCGTCTGCCGGTGCGGATCGCGGAACGCTGGCATTTATCTGCGAAGCCTATCACGAAGATCAGCAGCCGGATGAAAAAGGCGTCATGCAGGAACGCATTCTGATGAAATTCCATCCTCGAATTGCACCGGTCAAAGCGGCCGTGTTCCCGCTGATCAAGAAGGAAGGCATGCCGGAAAAGGCGGCCGAGATCTTCGGTGAACTCAAAGCTGCTGGCTTGAATTGTCAGTACGACCAGCAAGGTGCCATCGGTCGTAGGTATCGACGTCAGGATGAAATTGGTACGCCGTTCTGCATTACAGTTGACGGTGAAACCGCAAATGACAACTGCGTGACGGTCCGTGATCGCGACACCTTGCAGCAGGATCGTGTGCCGGTCAGTCGCATTGTGGATGAGATCGTGGCACGATTGAAGGGTTGATTGTGCATAACAAAAAGGGCGAATCGAGAAGTCTCGATTCGCCCGTTATGTTTTGAAAGAGATCAACGCCGCCTCACGCCGCAGCAGAATCCCGATGGATGGCTTTGCGATTGCCAAGTACGATGTCGTCGGTAATCACAAACTTCTGACCACGTTCAAGTTCAGGCAACTCAAACATCAGATCGAACATCACCTGTTCGAGAATACTGCGAAGTCCGCGAGCACCGGTCTTGCGAATACGAGCCAGCCGAGCGATTTCGCGCAAAGCAGGTTCGGTGAATTCCAACTCGCACTCTTCCATTTCGAACAATTTTTTGTACTGACGGATCAATGCGTTTCGTGGCTCGGTCAGGACCTTGACTAAAGCACCTTCGTCAAGTTGTGCCAGCGTACCGATGACAGGTAGTCGGCCAAGCAGTTCGGGAATCAAACCGAATTCCATGACGTCTTCAACCGTGGCATCGTACAGCAGTTGCTCGCGAGCCAGATCTTCGTGCTCTTCATTCTTGTTGCCGAAGCCAATCACTTTCTTCCCAAGTCGGCGAGCGACGATGTCTTCCAGACCGACGAATGTACCGCCGCAGATGAACAGAATGTTGGTCGTGTCAATTTGAATGTACTGCTGTTCCGGATGTTTGCGTCCGCCTTATGGTGGAACGTTAGCAACAGTACCTTCCAGCATCTTTAATAGAGCCTGCTGGACTCCTTCGCCAGACACGTCACGAGTAATGCTGACATTCTGGCTGGTCTTGCCGATCTTATCGATTTCGTCGATGAAGATAATTCCGCGTTGAGCGGCTTCGATATCGAAGTCAGCAGCGTGCAGAAGTTTGAGTAACAGATTTTCAACGTCTTCCCCGACGTAGCCAGCTTCTGTCAGCGTTGTTGCGTCGCCGATTGCAAACGGAACCTGAAGTGACTTGGCCAGAGCTTTCGCCAGGAGGGTCTTGCCCGAGTCAGTAGGGCCGATGAGGAGGATGTTGGATTTTTCAATCTCAACTTCTTCTGACCCGACCTCAAGATTGTGCATCAGTCGTTTGTAATGACTGTGAACCGCAACAGACAGTAGTTTCTTGGACTTGTCCTGGCCGATCACATACTGATCCAGCTCTTTGACAATTTCGCGTGGCGTCGGCACGCGATTGAACAGTTTCTTCGATGTGCCGCGACGTCGTTTTTCCTGATCCAGGATCGACTGACACAGCTCTATACATTCACCGCAGATGTAGACATCTTCCGGTCCTTCAACCAACGGGCCCACTTCCCGGTAGTTCTTTCGACAAAACGAGCAGTTGGCATTTCGCTTGCCCTGCTGTGAAGTCTTGCCTGTACCAAATTCCTTACCTGATGCCATTTTTATCCCTTTGGATGTTCGTCACGATGTTTAAGCGGCTCTTCATGACTTTGGAGAAATAAGTCCAGCAGAGTTCGCTTAAGCAATCGTTTGCGGTTTGCAGGTGGTGGATACTCCGAGTCGTCGGCG